>NZ_JACARS010000149.1:0-691 GCF_013386485.1 Pseudomonas sp. P7758
GAAACGCGGGTGGGTTTCCAGGGTGGTGAGGATCTGGTCGGCCAACGGTCGGGTATCGAACAGCATCTCGCGGTCAATGCCGGCACTGGGGCTCAGCATCAGGTTGCGCACATCATCACCGGCGGCACGCTTGGGGCCCAGGTCGGCGGCCAGCAAGGCGGCGATCAATGCATCCTGTTCGGCGCCGATCCCGCGAATCTGCAGGTTGGCGCGGTTGGTCGCCTCGATCACCCCGCCGGCATGGGCCTGGGCGGCGTCGGCCACGGCAAACGCCTGCTCGGCACGGATCGAACCGCCCGCCAGTTTGATGCGGCAAATCCCGCCATCCAACGCCTGGACAATACGCAGCAACCCCGGACAGGCCGAGGGGCGCAAGGTATTGGACGGTGGTATTGGTTTCACGGGGCTACCGGTTCACGGGTAAAGGCGCGGTATTATGCCTGCTTTGTCCGGCGGCATGAAAAGCCTGCCCGTCGGATGTCGTTCAAGGAATTCATATGTCGCCCTGGCTGACGGTAGTAGGCATCGGTGAAGACGGCTTCAAGGGCCTGGGCAGAAACGCCCGGCACGCCCTGTTGCGCGCCTCGCGCATTATTGGCGGGCAACGCCAGCTGGACTTGTTGCCGGTGTGCATCCGTGGCGAACGCCAGGTGTGGCCCAGCCCGTTTTCCCTGGAGCCGGTGCTGGCCAG
>NZ_JACARS010000149.1:756-3826 GCF_013386485.1 Pseudomonas sp. P7758
TCCGTGTCCCTGGCGGCGGCGCGTCTGGGCTGGCCGTTGCAAGAGGTAGTGACGCTGTCGGTGGTTGCCCGGCCGATGGCGGCGCTGAATGCGCATCTGGCCAGCGGCGTGCGTTTGCTGGTGCTGAGCAATGACGGCCAGAGCCCGGCGGCGATTGCCACACAATTGGCCGAGCGCGGGTTTGGCGCAAGTCGCCTGAGTGTGTTTGAACACCTCGGCGGGCCGGATGAGCGGCGCATCGACGGCATCGCCCGGGATTGGCCTGGCGAACCGATTGCCGCGTTGAATCTGCTGGCCATCGACTGCGTGGCCGACGCCAACACAGCGCGCCTGTCACGCCTGGCAGGGCTGCCGGACTCGGCCTTCAGGCACGACGGCCAACTGACCAAGCGCGACGTGCGCGCCATGACCCTCGCCCGCCTCGCGCCGATGCCCGGCGAACTGCTGTGGGACGTGGGCGCGGGCAGCGGCTCCATCGGGATCGAATGGATGCGCGCCCACCCCAGCTGCCGCGCCCTGGCCATCGAGGCCGATGAAGGCCGGCAACTGTTGATCGAACATAACCGTGATGCACTCGGCGTCCCAGGCCTGCAGTTGATTCGCGGCACCGCGCCCCACGCACTCGCTGGCCTGGAAGCGCCCGACGCCATCTTCATCGGCGGCGGCGTCACCCGCGACGGCGTGCTCGACACTTGCTGGCAACACCTGCGCCCGGGCGGCCGGCTGGTGGCCAACGCCGTGACCCTGCAAAGTGAAATGACCCTGATGGCCTGGCGCGAACAACACGGCGGCGAGCTGACCCGCATTCATGTGGCCCAGGCCCAGCCACTGGGGGGCTTTGATACCTGGCGCCAGGCGCTGCCGATCACCCTGCTGGAAGTGATCAAGCCGCTATGAAACGCATCCTGCTGTTGGGCGGCGTGACGGAAGCCCTGGCCATCGCCCGCACACTGGGGCCCGAGCATATCTACAGCCTGGCGGGTGTTGGCCGCGTTCCCACCGACCTTACGTGCCAGGTGCGCGTCGGTGGCTATGGCGGCGCGGAAGGTTTGGCGCAGTTCATTCGCGATGAAGGTATCGAGCTGGTGCTGGACGCGACCCATCCGTATGCCGCACAGATCAGCGCCAATGCCGCCCGTGCTGCGGGTGTGTGTGGCATTCCCTGCTGGGCCCTGCGCCGCCCGGCGTGGCAGCCACAGGCGGATGATGACTGGCGCGAAGTCGGTGACTGGGCGGAGTTGATTGAAGCTCTGAAACCCTTCAAGCGACCACTGTTCACGCTGGGCCGTGAACCGTTACAACACCTCGACGAAATCCCCGCCGAGCAGTTCTGGACACTGCGCGCACTGGATGTGTACCCCGGCAATGAACGCTGCGAAGTGATTGGCGCCCGTGGGCCGTTTTTGATCGAGGATGAACGGGCGCTGTTTGAGCGGCGGCAGATTGATGTGCTGATCAGCAAGAACAGCGGCAGTACGGCTACCGAGCCGAAGCTGGAAGTGGCACGGGAGCGGGGGGTGCCGGTGTTGGTGTTGAGGCGGCCGGTGTTGGTGGCGGTGGATCAGGAGCTTTTGTCGCCCGCAGAAACAATCGAGTTATTGGCAGATTTCATTCGATAGATCAGGATCATCGCCCACCTCTATCAACTCTATTTGTGACTAAAGGGACGGCGATGAATCCACAACATGAACTGCTACACTCCAGAAACAGTTCAAGCCAGACTCAATTCTATTCAGGAGCTGACATGATAGACGTCAAAGAAGCCGTGCAAGTTGCCAAGGCAGCAGCCAATGACTTTCTCGGCCAGGAAACAGTGCTTCAGGACTTGATGCTTGAGGAAGTCGAGTTAAACCCAGGCGACAAAACGTGGGCAATAACACTTGGCTTCAATGTTCCAGCCCCTGATAAATATCAACGATTAGGCGCATCTTTAGCGGGACAAATGTACGCAAGAAAATATAAAATATTCTTCATTGACTCGGAGACTGGCGAGTTCCGCTCCATGAAGATCCGCGAAGTATGATCGAAACATATATCCGGCAATATCGAAGAAAAGGAATCATAGTCGACACTAACCTTCTGCTCTTGGCACTGATCGGAGGCACACCCAGTATTGCAGGCTTCAAAAGAACAAGCGGGTACACCGCCAAAGATTACAAACTTCTGCTTAACGTGATTGATCAATTCGAAAAGCTTATTTCAACTCCTCATATACTTGCGGAAGTCAGCAACCTTACAAACGGGCTTTATGGGAGCAAGCTACACGACTTCTACGCAACATTAAAAAAATCATTATCGACAGTCATTGAGATTCACTGCCCTGCTCTTGATATAAGTTGCGATTATGAGCTGTCGCCCTACGGACTTACCGACGTCGGTATTATCTGTGCAGCCAAAGATAATTATCTAGTTTTGACAGATGACCTAAGAGTCGCTGGATTTGCTCATCAGCACAGCGTAGATGTCGTGAACTTTAATCACATACGGGAAGCAAGCTGGGACGTTTAAAGGCGTCTCACGGGATCATTCCCACACATCAGCGCAGGAACGATCGATCATCGAAGTGTTAAATGCGTTTTTCGCCACCTTCGTGCACCCGATCAGCCAGTAACTCCGCCAGCTCGATCAACTGAGCGACGCCCCAACAACTCCTCTCGCTTCGATCCTTCCAGGCTAAACGCCAAGTCGCAACTCAGCGCATTGGCCGAGACGAGTGTTTCAATGAGGTTGACCAACAGGTCTTCGGTGCTGATTCCGTCGGCTACGGTGAACAGCCGAAAGGGGGGATTGGGGGTAGGTTTAATCATTGTGAAGCTCCTAAGGGATGTGGNNATACCCGAAGGTATCCCGCGCACAGCCACCGTAGCGCCGCACAGTAGACGATAAAAAAGCGTCAACTGAAAGCAGACGATGGCGCTTAGCGCCTATAGGATCCGGGCCGCGACGCCCGACCACTGAGTTTGCAGTGGTGTTCGGAGACTAGAGATTGAGTTTCCCAAGGACAACCGCCAATCACTGTCGGAAATTTCTGTGGAGGGCCTCCACATTCGAATCGAACACAATCCAAACT
>NZ_JACARS010000150.1:0-524 GCF_013386485.1 Pseudomonas sp. P7758
ACCCTGAACGCCCTGAGAGCCTGGCGTGAGCGTCATGCAGGCGTGGCGCTCACGCTGATTCGCGGCAACCACGACAAACGCGCTGGCGACCCGCCTGGCGATCTGAATATTGAGGTGGTGCCCGAACCCTTGCTGATGGGCCCGTTTGCCTTGCAGCACGAGCCCGACGCCCATGCCAGCCACCATGTGCTGGCCGGGCACGTGCATCCGGTGTATCGCCTGCGGGGCAAGGGCCGGCAAAGCTTGCGCCTGCCGTGCTTCCTGATCGGCAACCAAGTCAGCCTGCTACCGGCGTTCGGCGCTTTTACCGGGGGTTATTCAGTGACGCAGGAAGAAGGCAGCCGGATCTTCGTGATCGGAGACCAGGAAGTATGGCCAGTGCGTTGAGCAACTGACCATTGGCGACACGTGCAGGAAATCAGGCCACAGGGGCGGGAGGCGGTTCGTCAGGGAGAGTGGGTTCGCCAGGCTCTTCAGGCTGGTTGGGCCAGGGATCATCGGGACCTGGCTGGCCGGGAAGGCCG
>NZ_JACARS010000151.1:0-1179 GCF_013386485.1 Pseudomonas sp. P7758
ATTAGACATGGTGTATCTCCTTGGACAAAGTTAACTGCGACTCAGGAAAAGCCCTGGCCGAGACTGAGTGCAAAGAGCAGGAAAAATTCTTGGAGATGGTTGGATCGAAATTCAACATATCGTGTAGAGATTCTCAGTGACACAAGCAGCACAGTGGCGCCACCTTAACCCTTTTTCCGGAACGTGCCAATGGTATTTCCGAAGGTTTCTCTATTTTCGTGACTGGCGGCACCCTGATACCGCACCAACACCCCACAATTGAAGGTGTGCCCCGCCCAGCAGGGGCTGCGCGGCGCCAAGAAAAACAGCCGCCCCTTTGAACCACGGGGCCAGCCCCGGTAAGATGCCCAACAGAATTTTTTCACCTCGCTATTCAGGACACCCGCCATGAGCATCAAATCGGACAAGTGGATTCGCCGCATGGCGCAAGAGCACGGCATGATCGAGCCCTTCGTGGAGCGCCAGATGCGTGGCGAAGGCGCTGAGCGGCTGATCTCGTTCGGGGTTTCCAGCTACGGCTACGACGTACGCTGCGCCGATGAGTTCAAGGTGTTCACCAACATCAACTCGGCAACCGTCGATCCGAAAAACTTCGACGAAAAAAGCTTCGTCGACGTCAAGAGCGACGTCTGCATCATCCCGCCAAACTCCTTTGCCCTGGCGCGCACCGTCGAATTCTTCCGTATCCCGCGTAATGTCCTGACTATCTGCCTGGGCAAAAGCACCTACGCGCGCTGCGGCATCATCGTCAACGTGACGCCGCTGGAGCCGGAATGGGAAGGGCACGTCACCCTGGAGTTCTCCAACACCACCACCTTGCCGGCAAAAATCTACGCCAACGAAGGCGTGGCGCAGATGCTGTTCTTCGAATCCGACGAAGAGTGCGAAGTGTCCTATAAGGACCGTGGCGGCAAGTATCAGGGCCAGCGCGGCGTCACTCTCCCACGCACTTGATCGAATCGTCTTACAGGCTAAGGGAATTTGTCAGCGGGCATGCACTCTATTGGGTGTACTGCCCCGACGCGTGCACAACGCGCCGGGCCACGCTTGAGGAGTCCCCTATGAAGCTCGATCCGCGAATCAGCGCCGAACTCGCCCGGCTTGAACCCAACCAGATTGGTGTGATGGCCTGGTCCTTGATGGCCGATCCCGCCGCAGGCGGCATTCCCGGCCAGCCAG
>NZ_JACARS010000152.1:0-17090 GCF_013386485.1 Pseudomonas sp. P7758
GAGCGGAACCATAAGCGGCCATCACCCAAATAACGGATATGTACCCAGCCCCCCAAAACCATAAAAAACACACCTGAACCATTGCGCTAACTTGAATCCCCCACAGCACTGCCCCTAGATACGCCGCAACATCAACGCCGCCACCCCACACGCCGCCAACGCCACGCACGCCAGAAAGAACGCATCACTGTAAGCCATCAAAAACGCCTGATGACGAACACTCTGGTCCAGCAGGTTCAGCACCACCTGATGTTCCGGCAATTGATCCTGCAGCACCCCGCCACCGGGAAGCTGCTGTTGCAAGGTCGGGTCAAACAGCGTCACCGACTCGCCAATACGCGCCGAATGCACCCGCTCGCGCACCACCACCAATTGCGCCAGCAGCGCCGTGCCAACCGCGCCCCCCAGGTTGCGCAGCATCGAGAACACCGCCGACGCCGACCCCGCCTGCGCCTTGGCCAGCCCATGCACCGCAAGCACCGACAACGCCACCATGATCAGCGGCTGGCCCATGCCGCGCACCACGATCGAGGGCACGATCACATTGCTGGCGCTGTCCGCCGACAAGTGCGCACCCATCCAGCAGCCCAAAGCCATGATCGCGAACCCCGAAGCCACCAGCATTTTGGCGCTGACCCACTTCATCAGGCGCGGCAAAAACGGCGCCATGATCAGTTGCACCAGACCATACGCGATCAGGCTCACGCCAATTTCGCTGGCGTTGTAGTGCTGCAATTGCGACAGGTAGTTGGGCACCAGGAACACCAGGCCATAGGTACTGGCGCCGAAGATAAACATCGCCACGCTGGCCACCCCAAAGTTGTAGTGGCCCAACAGTCGCAGGTTGATAAAGGCGTGCGCGCCCCATAATTGCCGGGCAACGAAGCCGATCAGGCCCACCACCGCCAGCAGTGTCATCCACACGATAAAGGGCGAGCCGAACCAGTCCTTGCGCCCGCCCTCCTCCAGCACGATCTGCAACGCACCCAGGCCCAGCACCATGCAGCCGATACCCAGCCAGTCGCCCTGGCGCAGCAGGCCCAGCTGCATCGGCTGGCGGTCAATGGACCAGGCCACCGCCGCCAGCAACGCGATCCCCGGGAACAGTTGCAGGTAGAAGATCCAGCGCCAGGAATACGCATCGGTCAGCCAGCCGCCAATCGACGGCCCGGCGGCCTGGGCGACACTGTTGGCCAGGCTGAACAAGGCCATGCCCAGCGGGATCTTGCTGGGCGGCAGCTCGGTGATGATCAGTTGGAATGACAAGGGAATCAGCACCGCCCCGGCCGCGCCCTGCACCACCCGGATCAGGATCATCACTTGCAGGTTGGGCGACAGCGAACACGCCACCGAGGCCACCAGGAATATCCCCGAGCCCCACAGCATCACCCGGCGCAGGGAAAACACCTGCACCAGCCACGCGGTGAGGGGAATCATGATGATCTCCGCCACCAGGTAAGCGGTGGAAATCCACGAACCCTCCTCAAACGTCGCGCCCAGTGCACCTTCGATTTCCGGCAGTGCGGCGCTGGTGACGTGCACGTTCATCCCGGCCATGAAGCAGCCGAACAGCCCGCCGATCACCGCGACCCAGGCGCGAAACGGCACACGCCCTTCAGCCTCCATGGACGTGCTCCTGGCTGGCGGCAGGGCGGGTATCAACCGTGGCAATCACCGACATGCCCGGCAGCACCCGCGACTCACCGGGTTCCAGGCGAATCTTTACCGGAAACCGCTGGACGATCTTGGTGAAGTTGCCGGTGGCGTTGTCCGGCGGCAACAGCGCGAACACGGCACCAGAGCCGGGGGCGATGCTTTCCACTTTGCCGTGCCAATGTGCGCCGGCAAAACTGTCCACCGCGATTTCCACCGACTGCCCCGGCGCCATGTGCTGCAACTGGGTTTCCTTGTAGTTGGCAATCACATAGGCCTGCTCCACCGGCACCACAGCCAACAGCGGCAGGCCGGGCATCACGTATTGCTGGCGCCGGACCTTGCGCTGGCCCACCACGCCATCAAAAGGCGCGCGGATCTCGGTGTCCTTCAACGCATTGCGGGCCAGCGCGAGGTTGGCCTGGGCCTCGCCGATGCGTGCCTGATGCTCGACGATTTGCGCCTGCACCTGTTGCCGGCGTGCCTGCAAGACCTGCAACTGCGCCTGCTGCCGCGCGACTTGGGCGCTGGCCTGGGCCAGGGCCGCCTGGGCCTTGGCCTGGCTGGCGCTGACGGTTTCCAGGTGCTGGGCGCTGGCCACCTGTTGCGCGACCAGTTCACGATAACGCTGGTAATCGAGCCGCGCGCGCCGGGCTTCGGCCTCGCCACTGCTCAGTTCCGCCCGGGCCTGGGCGATGCGTTGCTGTTGCTCGCCCATTTGCGCGTCGAGGGTTTGCACCGATGCCTGCTGTGCGCTCGCTGCTGCTTGCGCCTGTTGCAGTTGCGCCTGGGCGCTGTTCAGACGCTCGGTGAAATCCCGGTCGTCGATACGCACCAGTACATCGCCGGCCTTGACCGGCTGGTTGTCTTCCACCAGTACCTGGGCCACATACCCGGCAATCCGTGGGCTGATGGCGACCCAATCGGCGCGTACATAGGCATCATCGGTTTCTTCCAGAAAACGCCCCCACTGCCACCAATACCCGGCAAAGGCTGCCAGCCCCAGCAACGTAGCGAGCGATGCAGTGGTCACCAGGGTGCGACGATGACGTTGCATAACGGTCAGGCGAATGGGTTCAACAGCCTGGTTCATGGTTTGGCTCCATTGACAGCGACAGATAAGGGGGCGGTTGGATCGTCACGCTGCCAGCCGCCACCGAGGGCCTGGAACAGGTCGATCTGGCGGTTGATCAAGCGCAGGTCGGACTCGGCCACGCGGGCTTCAAGGCCCACCAGGCTGCGTTCGCTGTCCAGCAGTTGCAGGGCATCCAGCGCGCCGGAATGGTAGCCGCGGGAGGCCAGGTCGAAGGCGCGGCGGTTGTTGTCCAGGGCGGCGGCCAGGGCCTGCCCACGCTGCTGTTCGCCCTGGTACAGGGCCATGGCCTGCTCCACCTGCTTCAGTGCGTTGAGCACCGTACCGTCAAACCGTGCCAGGGCCTGGCGCGCTTCGGCCTGGCTCTGCCTGACCCGCGCCTGGGCGACCTGCCGGTTGGGAAAGCGCCAGGACACCAGCGGCCCGACGGAATACACCGTGGCGTAGCGGTCCCCGAGTTTGCCCAGGCTGCTGGCGGACGAACCGAGCATCGCGCCGAAGGTGATCCGCGGGTAAAGCTCGGCGCGGGACAGGCCCACCGTCAAGGTGGCTGCGCGCAATTGCCCTTCGGCGCGGCGGATGTCCGGCCGCCGTTGCACCAGTGCCCAACCCTCGCCCACCGGCAAAGGCGCCTGCAACTGCGGGGCCTGGGTACAGCTGCGTGGCGTGACCTGCTCCGGCGGCAACCCGCTGAGCACGGCCAACTCATACAGCGCGCTGCTGCGCCGGGCCGTGAACATCGGCAACGGTGCCCGGGTTTCTTCGAGCAACCCTTGCAGGCGCGCCAGGTCGAGTTGCGTGGCCGCGCCGGCCTTTTGCAGCTTCTGCGTGACCGCGACGCTCTGCTCCAGCAGCTGCACCGAGTGCGCCTGCACCTGTTCGCGCACACCATAGACGCAGGCCTGGGCATAGGCGCGGGCCGTCTGCGCGGCCACCGTCACCCGCAGCTCATCCTCCAGCGCCCGCGCCACCTGGGCATCCGCCCGTGCCGCAGCGATGCGATAACGCACCTCGCCCCACAAATCGAGGGTGTAGCTCAGGGAAAACTCAGGGGTGTGGCTCCATTCGGCACCGGCATGACGGTTAGTCGCCTGGGCCAGCGTCTGGTCATCGCGGCTGCGACCGTAGGCCAGGCCATAGTCCAGGGAAGTCGACGGCAGGCGCTCGCCGTCTGCCTGTTCCAGCTGCGCCAGCAACGCATCGACATGGGCGGCGGCGGCTTCGAGGTCTTTGTTCTGGTGCAGGGCCCGCGCCACCAGGGCGTCCAGTTGCGGGTCGCGGTACAGCTGCCACCAACGGGCGGGCAACGCCTCGGCCGACTCGGCGGAGAGCCGCGGTGCAGGCTGCGCCGTGACGGTCGACGGTTGACCGGGCACACCAGTGCACCCGGCCAGCACACTCAACAGGGCGATGGGCATCCATGGGTGAAAAGAAGGGCTGTGCATCACAAGGCTCGCTCAAGAAGGAGCCTTGCAGATTAGGCAGATGGCCTGTCCGATTCGCCCGCGTCAGGGCCATGTATCGTCGCTAAACGGACAATAGCGTTACCTGACGCAACACTAAACTCCGGGCCGAAAATGACTTGGCGGATAACCCAGCGACTTGCGAAACATCGCGCTGAACGCACTCGGGCTCTGGTAACCATGCTCCAGCGCCACCTCCAGGATCGACACGCCCTGGGCCAGCAACTTCAAGCTCAGGGCCAACCGCGCACGCTTGCGCCATTCACCGAAACTCATGCCCAACTCCCGCTGGAACACCCGGCTCAGGGTGCGGGCGCTCATGTTCAGGCTGTCGGCCCAGGATTCCAGGCTGCTGTCGTCAGAAGGGTTGCGGATGAAATGCGTGCACAGCCTGGCCAGCCGTGCTTCGCCGGGCACCGGCACGTGCATCGCCACAACCGGCGCGGCGAGCAGTTCCATGCGGATCAACTCGATCATGGCCTGCAGACGCGGGCTGTGGTGCCCGGCAATCTGCGTGGCGGCGACGATCAGCTCCCGCAGCAATGCCGACACTTCAATCACCTGGCAGGTGCGCCCCAGCCCCGGCTCGGCCTCGGGCATGAGGAACAGCGTGCGCATATGCACTTCGCCGGCCATGCGGATCTCGTGCGGGGTTCCGGCCGGCACCCACAGCGCATGCCCGGACGGCACCAGCCAACTGCCCTGGGCGGTGCTGACCACCATCACCCCGGACACACCGTGGATCAATTGCGCCTGGGCGTGGCAATGGGGATGCACCACGTCATCGTTGCGGTAGTTGTCGGCGTAGGCTTCAAGCCACGGGCGGGGTGGGCAGTTCATCGGCTGAGGTCTCGCATCAATCAAGCGTCGATTCTAGCGAAAAGTCCTGTGGCAAAAACGATAGATATAGACAGCCATCGTCGCATTCCAGACAGCCGGTGAACTTGTGGGCCGCCCCGTCAGTCAGCTAGTTGGGCACTCTGAAAAAGGTTGGGTGGGCAATGCGCATTTCGTTGGAGCAACAAGTGGCGCTGGTGACTGGCGCCAGTTCCGGAATCGGCGCGGGGGCCGCCAAGGCCCTGGCCGAGGCCGGAGCCGCCGTGGTACTGAACTACAACGCCCAGGCGGCGCCGGCTGAAGCACTGGCGGCGCAGATCAACGCCAACGGCGGCCGGGCCATTGCGATTGGCGCCGACGTGTCGAAAGAGGCCGATGTGGAGCGCCTGTTTGCCCAGACCCTTGATGCCTTCGGGCACCTGGACATCCTGGTGGCCAACTCGGGCATGCAGAAAGACGCCGCTGCCGTCGACATGACCCTCGACGACTGGAACACCGTGATCGGCGTCAACCTCACCGGCCAGTTCCTCTGCGCCCGCGCCGCGTTGCGCATCTTCAACCGCCAGGGCATCCGCGAAGGTGTTTCCCGGGCCGCCGGGAAGATTATCCACATGAGTTCGGTGCACCAGGTGATTCCCTGGGCCGGGCACGTGAACTACGCCGCGTCCAAGGGCGGCGTGGAAATGCTGATGCGAACCCTGGCCCAGGAAGTCAGCCAGCAGCGCATCCGCATCAACGGCGTTGCGCCGGGAGCGATCCGCACGGCCATCAACCGCGCCGCCACCGAAGGCGCGGCCGAGGTGGAGCTTCTCAAGTTGATTCCTTATGGCCGCGTGGGTGACGTCGAAGACGTGGCCAACGCGGTGGTGTGGCTGGCCAGTGATGCCTCCGACTACGTGGTGGGCAGCACCCTGTTCATTGATGGCGGCATGAGCCTTTATCCGGAGTTTCGTGGCAATGGTTGATCTGAAAAACGAACCACAAAGTGCCATTGATGCCCACGGCATCATCGGCGACATGCGCAGTGCAGCGCTGGTGAACGACAAAGGCAGCATCGATTTTTTCTGCTGGCCGGAGTTCGACAGCCCCTCCATCTTTTGCTCATTGCTGGACTCCCCCGCCGCCGGCATCTTCCAGCTCACGCCGGACCTGCCCGACGCCCGCCGCGAGCAGATCTACCTGCCCGACACCAACGTGCTGCAAACCCGCTGGTTGAGTAATGACGCGGTGGTGGAAATTACCGATTTCTTGACCGTCAGTGAAGAAGTTGACGACCTGCCGATCCTGATTCGGCGGGTGCGGGTGGTCAGCGGCAAAGCGAGCATCCATATGCGCTGCGCAGTGCGTCATGACTACGCCCGCGCCCAGACCCGGGCCACTCAAGATGACGGCGACGTGTTGTTTGAGGCCGCAGACCAACCCGGCCTGCGCCTGACCAGCAGCCACACCCTGCAGTTGGATGGCGACGCTGCCGTAGCATCCTTTGAACTCGACCAGGAAGAAGGCGCCGAGTTTGTCCTCGGCGGGCTGGACGATGCCCGAGTCAAAAACGACTGCACCGACCTGTGCCTGGAGCGCACCCTGAAGTTCTGGCGCGGCTGGATTTCCCAATCCAACTACCGTGGGCGCTGGCGCGAGATGGTCAATCGTTCGGCCCTGGCCTTGAAGCTTTTGACCTCGCGCAAACACGGTGCAATCCTCGCTGCCGCCACCTTCGGCCTGCCGGAAACACCCGGCGGCGAGCGCAACTGGGACTACCGCTACACCTGGATCCGCGACGCCTCGTTCACCGTCTACGCGTTCATGCGCCTGGGGTTTATCGAGGAAGCCAACGGCTACATGCGCTGGTTGAAAGGCCGGGTGGGTGACTGCTGCGATCAGCCGATGAAAATCAACATCCTGTACGGCATCGACGGCCGCCAGGAACTGCCGGAAACCGAGCTGAGCCACCTCAGCGGCCACGGCGGCGCGCAACCGGTGCGCATCGGCAACGAGGCGTACGACCAGGTGCAACTGGATATCTACGGCGAGTTGATGGACGCGGTATACCTGGTCAACAAATACGGTGAGGCCATCTCCCACGAGGGCTGGAAACACACGGTGGAGGTGGCCGACCAGGTCTGCGAAACCTGGAACCACAAAGACGTCGGCATCTGGGAAATGCGCGGTGAGCAGCATCACTTCCTGCACTCAAGGCTGATGTGCTGGGTGGCCCTGGACCGGGCGATCCGCCTGGCGTCCAAGCGCTCGCTACCGGCGCCGTTTGCCCGTTGGGACCAGACCCGCCAGGCGATTTACGCCGATATCTGGAGCAACTTCTGGAACGAAGAACGCGGCCATTTTGTGCAGCATATCGGCAGCACGGCGCTGGATGGTTCGATGCTGTTGATGCCACTGGTGCGCTTCGTTGCGGCGACCGACCCGCGCTGGTTGTCGACACTGGAGGCGATCCAGAAAAGCCTGGTGCGCGATGGGATGGTTTATCGCTATCGCAACGACGACAGCCAGATTGATGGGCTACAAGGCACCGAGGGCGCGTTTGCAGCGTGCTCGTTCTGGTACGTGGAATGCCTGGCCCGGGCCGGGCAAGTGGAGAAGGCGCATCTGGAGTTTGAACAGTTGCTGCGCTATGCCAACCCGCTGGGTTTGTATGCCGAAGAGTTTGATAACCAGGCACGGCATTTGGGCAATACACCGCAGGCGTTGAGCCATTTGGCGCTGATCAGCGCAGCGACGTTTCTGGACCGGAAGTTGAGCGGGGTGAAGACGGTTTGGCAGCCTTGAGCCCGAGCACAATCTGAAGGCAATTGAGTAACCTTGTGGGAGCTGGCTTGCCTGCTCCCACATGACCGCGCCAGACTTGGAGACGAGGTGTACCCGGTGCACAATGCGTGGTCCTTCGATCTATACCAGGATGCCAATGCGCCAAGTCCTACTGATCATCGATGTACAACCCTCCTTCGCCCCGCCCGACTGGCTGGTAATCGGCATCAACGCCTTGCTGGGTCGCATGCCGTCAGTGGCCACCGTAGAGCGCCACGACGAAAACATAACCCCCTTCGCTCGCCAACTCGGCTGGCAACCGGCGCCCGACGACGACAGCCTGATCGCCGCTGACCATATCTTCATCAAACACGGCTATGCGCCCACGCCCGAGACCATCAGCCACCTGAAAAGCCTCGCGCCGGACCGAGTGCTGGTGTGTGGCATCCAGACTGATACCTGTGTGCTGGCGGCCGGGTTTGCGTTGTTTGATGCCGGATTACAGCCCACGCTGATCAGCGATTTGACCGTGGGTTCGTCGCTGGATCGCTCGGGGAAACTGGGCGCGGATTTGTGGCGACACCACTTCAAACATGTCATCAGCCACGCAGAGATTTAAGTCAGCCCCTCACTGTGGCGAGGGAGCTTGCTCCCGCTGGGTCGCGAAGCGGCCCCAAAAAGCTCAACGCCATCTAACTCAAAGAACACAGTCAACAAAACCTGGGGCTGCTGCGCAGCCCAACGGGAGCAAGCTCCCTCGCCACAGGTTATTTGGCAAACATCATCGTTACCACAAGGCTCGTATTGATCGGCGCTCTGCCGACGCATTACTCGGCGTCACTGCCAGCCTGGTCGCCGACGGAAACATCAGTCACGTTAGGCGCCACGTTGTATCGCGGGCCAATGGAAGTCGAGGGCGGCGAGTGGATGTGCCAGGTGCGCGACCCTTGGGGTAATTGCATCGGCTTGCGCCAGGCCGGTCTAGACAAGTCAAGCAATTGCAGCCTTTCGAACCACACTCGGTAACCCGCTTGGTCTACAGTTCCAACACTTTCCCTCCACCCTCGGAGCCTCCATGCCTACCCTTCACATCCGCACGCCCATGCTCGATATCGCCTACGAAACCCATGGCCCGGAAGGCGGTGAGGTGGTGATCCTGCTGCATGGCTTCCCCTACGACCCTCGTGGCTATGACGAGATCGCCCCGGTGGTCGCCGCACGTGGCTACCGGGTATTGGTGCCGTACCTGCGCGGTTATGGACCCACGCGCTTTATCAACGAACAGGTGATGCGCTCCGGCCAACAAGCAGCGCTGGCCAAGGATTTGCTGGATTTCATGGATGCCCTGTCCATCGAAAAAGCCACGCTGGTGGGCTATGACTGGGGCGGACGCGCGGCGTGTATCGTTGCGGCGCTTTGGCCTGAACGGGTGCGCGGCCTGGTGACGGGCGATGGCTACAACATTCAGGATATCGCTGCGTCGACCAAGCCTCGGGCGCCGGAAACAGAGCATCGGCTGTGGTATCAGTTTTACCTTCATACCCAACGGGGTGTCGACGGACTGACCGCCAACCGGCGTGAGTTCTGCCAGTTGCTGTGGGCGCTCTGGTCGCCGTCCTGGGCCGAAGGGCCGAGCCTGTATGGCAAGACAGCGCCCTCGTTTGATAACCCGGATTTTGTCGAGGTGGTGGTCCATTCCTACCGTCATCGCTTCATGTACGCGCCGGGTGATCCGGCGCTGGAAAGCATCGAGCAGGCCCTGGTGCAGCCACCGCCGATTTCAGTACCGAGCATCTCGTTGTGCGGCGCTGATGACGGCGTAGGTCCGGCTCCGGTTGAAGATGACGACCTGGAAAATTTCAGCGGGTTTTATCGGCGCGAGGTGTTGGCCGGCGTGGGCCACAACATTCCCCAGGAGGCGCCCCAGGCAACCCTTGAGGCGATTTTCGAGCTGCTGAGCCTCAGCCCCCAGCCGAAATCCTGAAGCTGAACACGCTGCCCTGCCCCACCACGCTTTCAGCCCACAGGGTGCCGCCGTGGGCTTCGACGATGCCGTGGGAGATGTACAACCCCAGCCCGCTGCCGGTGGGGTTGCCCTCGCGTGAGGTCCAGTAGCGGTCGAAAATATACGGCAGTTGCGCCGGGTCGATGCCGATGCCGTTGTCGCATACCCGAAACAGCACTTCGTCCCCCGCCGCCTCGGCAATCACCTCGATCACTCCGCCCACCGGGGTGAATTTCAGGGCGTTGCCCAGTAAGTTGGAAAACACCTGGAACAAGCGCTCCGGGTCGGCCTGGGCACTCAGCCCGTCCACTGAGCGCCAAGTCAGGTCCACACCCTTGGCAGCCGCCAGCGGTTGCCACATCGAACAGATCTGGTCCAGGGTTGCCGCCACATCGAGCCGTTGCAGCGAAACGCTGTAGCGCCCGGCCTCGATGCGCGAAATATCGATCAGGTCTTCCAGCAGCGTGTTCATGCGGGCGGTGGCGTTTTGCATGGTTTCAATCGCGGTGGAGAGGCGCCGGTTCGCCTTGTTGTCCTCGGCGGGCACCATGCTGCGCATCATGCCGCATTGCATCAGCAGGATGGTCAGCGGGCTGCGCAGGTCATGGGAGACCACCGCCACCAGCTCGTCACGCGCCCGCACCGCAGCATGTTCGCGTTGCACCTGGCGCGCCAGGTCATGCTCCAGGGCATTGCGCCGCAGGCTCTCCGCCGCCTGTAGCTCCGACAGCGACCAATACAGCGCCTTGCCATCGACCTGCTGCTTCCACAACTCAAACGACAGGCGCGGGCTCAAGGTCGTGCTGCCCGGTTCCTGATGTTTGACCGGCTGGCCGCTCCACTCCACCGAGGACTGGACCTCCGGGCGAAACCACATCACCGCGTTGTCCACCGGCTTGGGCAGGCAGAACGCCAACAGGCCGCTGGCATGGGCCTGGTAGGCCGCCGCCGGGGGAAAGTCCACCGACAATTGATGGCTGTGCACCACGCCTTTGCCCTGTCCGCGCACCCACTGGTACAAGGCGTGGATTTCAGCACGTGCAGGGCAAACGCCGAACACATGCAGGCGCTCTTCCACCCGTATCGCCAGGCCACCGGCGGCGGTCAGGTTCAGCAGCGTTTGCGCATAGGGCAACAGGCTTTCCATCACATCGCACTGGTCCGCGGTCATGGCGGCGACCAACTCTTCGACCATGGCGGCCTTGTCACGTTGTTGGCGGCGCTCCTGCTGCTCCTGGAGCAACGTGATCTGCATCGACAACAACTGGCCGATGCTGGTGCACGCCGTGCGCAGTTCATGGGGCACGCGCAACGGCTCACGGTGACCACAGGTGATCAGGCCCCAGAGCTGGTCGTCCTTGAGCAACGAAATGCTCATGGAGGAACGCACGCCCATGTTCTTCAAATAATGGCAGTGCACCGGGGACACGCTGCGCAACACGGCGAAGCTGAGGTCCAGGGGCTGGCCGTTGTCGGGGCGCAGGGCCGGCAGGATCGGCACCGGCTGGTACTCGGCGTCGGGAATCGCGCGGATCCAGTTCAGCCGGTACAGCTCGCGGGCCTGGGGCGGGATGTCCGACGCGGGAAAACATAATCCCAGGTACGGCTGCATGCCGTCGCTGAGGGCCTCGCCAATCACTTTGCCGTGGCCTTCCTGCTCGAAGCGGTACAAGGTGACCCGGTCATAACCGGTGAGGCTACGAATCTCGGTCACGCTGATCTGGTACAAGCTGTCGAGCGTCTTCGCCGACTGCAAGCGGCGCAGCGTTCGGGACAGCTGCTTCACAGCGCTGTGCTCAAGCGTGAGGCTCCGCTCCAGTTCGAGAAACAGCAGGCCTTGATGACGATGCAGCAGGATGTCGTAGGCGTAGCCATCCAGCGTCAGTTGATGCACGTCCTCCTCAAAGGCGTCCAGGTCTGCCAGGGCACGACTCACCTGTACTGCCGCTTCGCTGCCCAGCACACTGGCTAGCGCCTGGCCCGACAGGCGTTGCGCGTCCAGGCCCAGCGCGACGCTCAGGTTGCTGCTGGCTTGCAGCACCTCAAGCGCCGGTTCGCTCAGCGTCAACAACAACCCGTGAGGCTGGATCGAGCCGGGGATATGGATGGGCTCGCTGGCGCAATCGTCGATCAGCGTATCGACCGTGGTCATCGCAGCACCCCGCAGCGGTCCAGCCACTGCTCGAAACACAGGAAGGTCGACTCGGCGACCTTCACCGCCTCCACGCGCTCGTACGCGGTTCGCAGCGGGTAAAGGCACGCCATAAAGCGCTGCCACAGGGCGCTGGTCTCGGCCCCGTACACATTCATGAACGCGCCGCCATTGGTGGAGCCCACGCCAATCTTGATCTCGATCAGGTCGCGCAACACCTGGCCGCCGAGGGTGGCGCCTTCCAGCACATAGAGGGCGCCCAAGGCCTGGGCCACGTTGGTGATGGCGGGCAGTTCGGGGCATATCGGCAAGGCATCGATCTGCAGGTTTTCCAGGCCCAGCGCCCGCAAATCCGCCTGCAAGTACGGAGTTTTGCTGCGCCGCCCCCACTCCAGGTCCGGGATGATCTCGCCCCACGGCGCCAGGGCGCGCTCCAGCGGTTGATAGAAGCCGTAGTAGGCGCTCATCAACTCGCGGTACAACGCCAGGTCCATGCGGGAAAACGGCAGACGGGTATCGAGGCGTCGGTGCAGCGCAGCGGTCGCCGCACGTAGTTCGACAAGGACAGGAGGTAGTGAATTCATGAGCTGTGCGCACGCCGGGAAGGTTCAAAACCGCGACGTAGAGGCCTGGGATCAAGACACTGCGCAATGGACTGTGAGTAACATAGCACCTTGATACAAAAACGTACCTATTCGTTCAAACAGGCTTCGCTTCAACCGGGTGAGGAAAACCGTTCACGATAGGCCTGGGGCGTGATCGATACCGCTCGCAGGAAGCTGCGGCGCATGGTTTCTTCGCAGCCAAAGCCGCAGTGCACGGCGATGCGCTTGATCGACGCGCTGCTGTCCGCCAATTGCCGGCGGGCGGTTTCCACACGGATCAACTCGACCGCCCGCGCGGGGGTCTGGCCGGTCTCGCTGCGGTAGTGGCGCACGAAGCTGCGCTCGCTCATGCCCGCCTGGGCGGCCAGTGTGGCAACGTTCAAATCGAGGGTCAGGTGTTCGGCGATCCAGGCGTGCAGCTCCGCAAAACGGCTACCGCCCTTTTGCAGGGACAACGTCACGCTGAACTGCGATTGCCCACCGGGGCGCTTGAGAAACACCACCAGGTGCCGCGCCACTTCCAGGGCCACGGCGCGACCCAGGTCCTCCTCCACCAGCGCCAGGCACAAGTCGATACCGGCGGTCACGCCGGCGGAGGTCCACAGGTTGCCCTGCTGGATGAAAATCGGATTGGCCTCCACCGTCAGCTGTGGGTACTTGCGCGCGAGTTCTTCGCAGCGCGTCCAGTGGGTCACCACGCGGCGGCCGTCGAGCAAACCGCTGGCGGCCAGCAGAAAGGCGCCGGTACACACCGAAGTCATGCGCCGGGCCTGGGTGGCTTTTTGCCGAACCCAGTCCACCAGCGCCGGGTCTTCGGCGGCGCCGTACACCCCCCAGCCGCCGGCAATCACCAGTGTGTCGCACGGGGCATCGGCAGGCGGCAGTGGCTCGGCCACCAGGGCCAGGCCCGCCGAGGTCATCACCGGCTCGGCCTGCGCGGCGATCACACTGACCGCATAGGGCAACGGCAAGCCCTGCTGGCGCGCCAGGTCATTGGCCGAGGCAAATACTTGCAAGGGCCCGGTGACGTCGAGCACCTGCACATTGGGAAAGGCGAGAACGTTGATGATTCTGGGCATGTTGGCGTAATTCGTGGGCTCAATGGCGTATGCGCCAAAGCCTAGGTGACTAGAGTGAAGCCGTCCATCCCTTTATCAGGAGCAGTCCCCATGACCTTGCAGATCGGCTTTTTGTTGTTCCCCGGCATCCAGCAACTGGACCTCACCGGGCCCTACGACGTGTTGGGATCGCTGCCGGATGTGAAACTGCACCTGGTGTGGAAGGACCTGGCGCCGGTCACCTCCAGCACCGGGTTAGTGTTTACCCCCAGCACCACCTACGACGCGTGCCCGACGCTGGATGTGATCTGCGTGCCCGGCGGCTCGGGGGTTGGGGCGCTGATGGAAGATGAGCAAACCCTGGCGTTTCTCAAGGCACAAGCACATACCGCACGTTACGTGACCTCGGTGTGCACCGGCTCCCTGGTGCTGGGTGCCGCGGGCTTGCTGCGCGGGCGTCGCGCGACCACTCACTGGGCCTACCACGACCTGCTCGCACCGCTCGGTGCGATCCCGGTGCAGGAGCGCGTGGTGCGTGACGGCAACCTGTTGACCGGTGGCGGGATTACCGCCGGGATCGACTTTGCCCTGACCCTGGCCGCCGAGCTGTACAGCGAGGCGGCAGCGCAACTGGTGCAGTTGCAGATTGAGTACGCCCCGGCGCCGCCGTTCAATGCTGGCCGGCCGGAAACCGCACCGCCGCATGTACTGGAAGAAGCCCGCAAGCGCACCGCCGAGTCGCGCAAGACCCGGGGTGAAATCGTGGCACGGGCGGCAGCCAGGTTGGGTTAAGCGTTCGCCCGTCCGTGGCGGTCGGCGGGCACCAAATGCCCGATGGTGCCGTCCCCATACGCCCGCTCCACTTTGGAAATCACCACGTGATAACCGCCGTACCAGCGGCGGTATAGGCGCTTGGCTTCCAGGTGGGTCGGGTGGCTGGCAAAGGCGCGAATGGAGGCCTCGTCACGCCAGTAATAACTGGCGTTGATCAACCCGCCATCCGCCGAACGCCACGACTCGGCCCCCACGTATCCCGGCAGCCTTGCTGCCAGTGCGTCGATCAGATTCGTGAGGCGCTGGAACTCGTCATCCCGTTCGCCGGGCTTGTAGATAAAGGCTGCGATATACATGGGTAACGTCCTTTTATGAGTGATGTTTCACGTCGGGCGAGACATCAATGCCAAGCGCACGGCCAGCACCATCAGCACGGTTGCCAGGCCCCATTTCTGTAAGCCTGCGCTCCCCGGTTTGCCGGCAAAAAACCGGCTCACCGCCCCGCCAAAAATCCCCAGCACGGCATGAAACACACCGCTGATCAGCGTCAGGATGATCCCCAGTTGCACCAGTTGCAGCGCGATGGGGCCCGCCTCGGGGCTGACGAATTGCGGCAGGAACACCATGAAAAACAGCAGCGCCTTGGGGTTGAGCAAACTGTTGAGCATGGCCCGCACAAACACCCGGCCCAGCGGCACGCGGCTGACGTGGGCCGTGTCCAGGGCGGGCGTTTTCTGCAGGGTCTTGAACACCAGCCACAGCAGGTACAACACCCCGGCGTAGCGAATCAGGTCGAAGGCCGGCGGCCAGCTGGCGACCAGAGCGGTCACGCCGGTTGCGGTCAGTGCCGTGAGCAGCAGGTCCGCCACGCTGATGCCCAACCCGGATGCCACCCCGCCACGCCAGCCATAGGTCACACCGTGGCTGATGACGAAGGCCATGTTCGGGCCCGGGGATAACAACAGCAGCAGGACTGCGCCAGAGAACACAGCCAGGGTTGCGAGGTCGATCATGCTCAAGCCATCCGCCGGGAAAGCCTGTAGATTAATCAGCCCACCTGATACAAACAAAAAATTGATCTAGATACACTTTACACAGGAACGCACCATGGCTCAGGTTCGCTACAAACTGATCGTCGATGAACTGGCCACGCGGATTCGCGCCGGCCAGTTGCCGCCGGGTACCCAGTTGCCGACCCTGCGTAGCCTGATGAACAGCCATCGCATCGCCCTCGCCACTGCCTTGCGGGTGTACAGCGAACTGGAGGCCAGCGGCCTGGTGGTGGGTGAACCGGGACGCGGGACGTTTGTGCGCGACACCACGTTGCTGCGGGGCATGGGCCTGGTGCAACAACCGCTGCAACCGGGCACCGTGGACCTGAGCCTCAACTACCCCTCGTTGCCGGGCCAGGCCGAGATGCTGCGCGACGGTTTGCGTGCCATTGCCGCCTCGGGCGACCTCGATGCGCTGCTGCATTCCGCGCCGCAAGGTGGCCGCGCCCATGAACGACAGACCGCCGCGCGGCACCTGCGCAATCGGCAGATTCGCGTGAGTGGCGAGCAAGTGCTGATCGTCAACGGTGCGCAACAAGGCCTCGCCGTCAGCCTGATGGCGCTGCTGCAACCGGGGGATGTATTGGCGGTGGATGCGCTGACGTATCCCGGGTTGAAAACCCTGGCCCAGTCCCAGCGCATCGACCTGGAGCCGCTGCCGCAACCGGCTGGGCATACGGATCTGGATGCGCTGGAGGCTTTGTGCAAACGGCGCCCGGTGCGGGCTTTTTATTGCATGCCCACGTTGCACAATCCGCTGGGCACGGTGATGGGTGAAGCCGACCGCGAGCGCCTTGCAGCGTTGGCTGAACGCTACGATTTTCTACTGATCGAAGACGGCGCCTACGCCTTTCTCGCCGAGCCCGCACCGAAGCCGTTGTTTACTTATGCGCCGCTGCGCACGGTGTATGTGTCTGGCCTTTCGAAGAGTGTGGCGTCGGGGTTGCGGGTGGGGTTTATCGTCGCGCCCAAGGCGTGGGTGCCGGCGCTGGAGCAAGCGATCCGTGTCTCGACCTGGAGCACGCCGACGCTCACGGTAAACCTGGCGTGCCGCTGGATAGAATCCGGTGCAGTGGATGCACTGGAAGAGCACAAGCGCCAGGATGCGCGCCAACGCCAGGCGCTGGCCCGGGAGGTCTTGCGAGGGTGTGAGGTGATTGCGCATCCGGCGTCGTATTACCTGTGGCTGGTGTTGCCGGAAGGTCTGCGGGCGGATGCAGTGGTGGCTGCGCTTGAGGGCCAGGGTGTGCGGGTCACCAGTGCCGAGCCGTTTGCCTGTACGGCCCATGTGCCGCATGCGTTGCGGGTGGCGCTGGGGTCGATTGACTTGGCGACGTTGAGAATAGCCTTGGGGAAAATTCGCGAGGCAATTCGGATATGAATAAAGGGCCAGCAGGGTAAATCCCTTTGATTTGCGGGACATTTCCGAGACAATCTTTCGGCCTTGTGCCTGCCGGAACCGGTGGCTAGTCTTCGCCCCGTCACTGCTCATCAGTGATCGGGTTTAGTCGCCCGGGTCTTACATGGCGCATGGTTCTCATGAAGTTTTATGGTGGCTATGCGTAGGGCGCCTTCGGGTGCGCCGGTTTTCCATGTGGCCGGTCGACTAACCTGCGCATAGCCGCCACCCTCGTT
>NZ_JACARS010000153.1:0-35218 GCF_013386485.1 Pseudomonas sp. P7758
AACCAATCTCAGCCATCACCAAAATAACGGATATTCACCCACCACCGGCCGTGATAAACCGCCGCGCCAAAAACCCATACAACAGATACCCAAACGCCAACACCAGCGTCGCACCAAACACCGCCTCCTCACCACACGCATAAATCGCATACAGCGAATACCCCACGGCAATCAGCAACACCGTGGTATTGCGCGCATACACCACCGCCGCCACCCGCGCCTTGTGCATCATCACCAGCAGCCCGGTCAGCGCGGTGACGTAAGGGATCAAATTGGTCACCACCGCCAGGTTCACCAGCTTGCCGAACTGCGCACTGGCCGTGGGCGAGATGGTCGACAAGGCAATCAGGCTCTGCAACGCCGCACAGGCAATCAGCCCCAACACCGGCGCGTGGGCGCGGCTGACCCGGCTGAAGAAGCGCGGAAACAGGCGCTGGTCCGCCGACATCTTGGCCGTTTGCGCCAAGGTGAATTGCCAGCCCAGCAGCGAGCCGATGCACGCCACTACCGCCAGGGCCATGATGATATCGCCCACCAGCGGCGTGAAGATCTGCGCATACACCAGGGCAAACGGCGCGGAAGACTCGGCCAGTTCGGCGTTAGGCACGATGCCCTGGATCACGCTGGTGGACAGCACATACACCAGCGCCGCGCCGAGGGTGCCCAGCAGGCAGGCCAGCGGCACGGTGCGCTTGGGGTCTTCCACCGCGTCATAGCCCTGGGCAGCGGACTCCATGCCGAGGAAGGCCCAGAGGGTCAGCGGGATACTCGCGCCAATCGCATCCCACAGTTGCAGTTGGTTGGGGTTCCAGGCATCGCTGAACACCTCCGTCTTGAAATAGAACCAGCCGATCACGCTCAAGCCCGCCACGGGGATGATCACGCCCCACACCGTGATCACGCCGATCCGCCCGGTCAGGCGCGGCCCGCCGAAGTTGGCCACGGTAGTCAGCCAGATCAGCCCGAGGGTGCCGATGAATAAGGGGATGGGGCCGCTGCCCAGCCACGGGATGAAGGACGACAGGTAGCCCACCGCCGAAATCGCAATCGCCACATTGGCGATGATCAGCGACAGGAAATACAGGAACGAACACAGGAAGAACCCGGACTTGCCGTGGGCCTCTTCGGTGTAGGCCGACATGCCGCCGGTGCGGGTGCAGAAGAGGCCGCACTGGGCAAAACAGTACGCGATCGCCATCGAGCCCACGGCGGTGATCAGCCACGACAGCAGCGAAATCGCACCCAATTGCGCCATGCTGGCGGGCAGCATGATGATGCCCGAGCCCATCATGTTGATCGCCACCAGGGTGGTCAGGCCCATCAGGCTCATCTTTTTGCTTGGCTCGGCCATCGGCAACTCCTTGTGCTGAGAGGACAGCCTTGTCAGTGAAGCAGCTTGTTGCCTGTTTGCGCGATTATCAGCCTGCTGCCTGCGGCTGCATCCGCAACTCACCTTCCACATCCTTGACCAACCCACTGGCCAGGAACAGCGGCGCCACGCGCTTGTGCAGCTGCGGCTCGACAAATTCCTTCACCGTGTCCAGCGCCAGCGCGCCGCTCAACGGCAGCTCGGCCTTGGTGTAAGACAACCAGGCTTTCTTCAGTATCAACAGCACGTCGCTGCCGGCGGTGGAGGCGAAGCGACGGTGGTTTTTTTTGCCGTCGAAATCGAAGGTGTGCTGAAACTCGTAACCGGCCTCGTTGCCTTCGCTGGCGACGCAGCGGATGCAGGTGCAGGGGCCATCGCCGAAGGCACTGCGCAGGTAGTTGTTGAAGTCCACCACGGGCTTGAGTGACAGGCGCTTATCCACCTCGAACAGGTCCCCGGTCATTTTTTCGTCAGTGTTCAAGGTCCATTTCCTCGCAGCGGTTTTTTCAAGGGCGGCACGATACCAGCCGAAGGGCGTGGGCGGGTAGTTTTTGGTCGCCTCAGTGGGGACGTCCATTCGCCAATGCCCTTGTTACAGTTTCCTTAAATCATCGCCCAAGGAAACCGACATGAGCAGCAAACCCACGATCTACAACCACGGCGTTTCATGGGAAGAGGGCAACAGCGTCAGCCAGGGCTACCGCGTCAATGGCACGATCTATATTGCCGGGCAGTTTTCTCACACCCTGGAAGGTGAGTTCGTTGACGGTGATGCCGCCGCCCAGACCCGCCAGACACTGGAGAACCTCGACCATGTGCTGGCCGGCTTCGGCGTTGGCCGCTCGAACATTGCCGCGGTGGATTTCTTCCTGGTGCATGCCAAGCGCGATTTTGAAGCGGTGGTCAATGTGTGGAAAGAATACATCGGTGAGCATCGCCCGGCCGCGACCCTGGTAGGCGTGAATTACCTGGCGTCCGATGCACAAATCGTCGAGATCAAGGTGATTGCCCACGCCGACTGATCAGTCCGCCAGCTCATCCACCATCAGGTCGATAAAGCGCCGTACCCTAGGCTCCAGGAAGCGTTTGCTCGGGTACATCGCCAGGATCTCCACGTCCCCGGCGTCCAGGTCGGGCAGCACCTGTGCCAGGCGTCCGGCAGCCAGGTCCTCGGCCACCACGAAGTCCGGCAGCAAGGCGATGCCCAGCCCGGACACGGCAGCGTCGCGCAGTGCTTCGCCGCTGTCCAGGCGCAGGCGGCTGCGCCCGTACGCCTTGACCCAGGTGCCATCCGATTCGCGAAAGCGCCAGCTTTGCTTGCGCGTGCGGCTGCTGAAATACAGGCAGTCGTGGTGGGCGAGGGCGTCCATGTCGCGGGGTATGCCGCGCTCGGCGAGATAGTCCGGTGCGGCGCACAGCAGCGCCTGATAACGAGCGACCACCCGGGAAACCAGTTGGCGGTCGGTGTTGGCGCTGCCGATGCGGATGGCCAGGTCGAAGCCGTCCTCGACGATATCGGCGGTGCGGTCGCTGAAGCTGACTTCCACCTGCACCTCGGGCCAGGCGTGCAGGTATTTCTTCAACAACGGCAGCAACACCTTGCGCCCGAACGCATCGGGCAGCGTAAGCCGCAATAAACCGCGCGGTACCCCGGTGGGCTGGCCGATGCGGCTTTGGGCGTTGTCCACTGCGGCGAGGATCTCCAGACCCTGGTCATACAGCGCGCGGCCTTCGTCGGTGAGGCTCAAGGTGCGGGTGGTGCGGTTCAACAGGCGCACACCAAGGCTGTCTTCCAGGCGCGCCACGGCTTTGCCGGCCGCCGAGCGCGTCAGGCCCATCGCCTGGCCACCGGCGACGAAGCTGGCGCCATCGACCACCGCCATGAAGATCAGCATCTCGTTGAGGTTGGTGCGCAGCATGCAGAGTGGCTCCGGGGATGACATCAGGCACAGGCGCGCAATATAGCAGCGCCGGTGGGCAGTGTTTTTCGTATATCCATAGATCGCGATATTCTTTTTCGCACTGTACGTGGGCCGCTACGCTCGCAACCCTTCTCAAACTCGCGGCAGCGTTCTCATGATAATAAAACGACCCACCCTGACGCTCCTGGCAGCAGCCAGTGCGCTCCTCAGCCTTGGTGCACACGCCGAAGGCAAGATCAGCATCGCCCAGCAATTCGGCATCGGCTACTTGATCCTCGATGTGGTTCGTGACCAGAACCTGATCGAGAAACACGGCAAGGAGCAGGGCCTGGACATCAAGGTGGAGTGGAACAGTATCTCCGGCGCCACCGCGATGAACGAGTCGCTGCTGGCTGGCGCGCTGGACGTGGTGTCGGCGGGTGTGCCGCCGATGCTGACGCTGTGGGACCGCACCAAGGGCAAGCAGAACGTCAAGGCCATCGCCTCGCTGGGCTCGATGCCCAACTACCTGCTGACCAATAACCCGGATGTGAAGACCCTCAAGGACTTCAGCGAAAAAGACCGCATCGCCGTACCGGCCGCCGGTGTGGGTTTTCAGTCGCGTACCTTGCAGATTGAAACCGCCAAGCAGTTCGGGAACGACAACTACAAGAAGTTCGACGATATCTCCATCAGCCTGGCGCACCCGGACGCGACCGCCGCGTTGATTGCCGGCGGTTCGGAGATCAACGCGCATTTTTCCAGCCCGCCGTTCCAGTATCAGGAGTTGTTGAATCCCAAGGTGCACAAGGTGCTGAGTTCCTACGACATTCTCGGCGGCCCGGCGACGTTCAATGTGCTGTACACCACCGAGAAATTCCACGACGAGAACCCCAAGACCTACAAGGCGTTCTATGACGCGTTGGCCGAGGCCGAGAAAATCATCAAGGCCGACAAGCCGGCAGCTGCCCAGGCTTACATTCGTGTAGAGCAGTCGAAGCTACCGCTGGCGCTGGTGGAGAAGATTGTCCA
This sequence comes from Pseudomonas sp. P7758, assembly GCF_013386485.1. Classification (NCBI taxonomy): domain Bacteria; kingdom Pseudomonadati; phylum Pseudomonadota; class Gammaproteobacteria; order Pseudomonadales; family Pseudomonadaceae; genus Pseudomonas; species Pseudomonas sp. P7758. The sequence goes on from NZ_JACARS010000153.1 coordinate 4,303, forward strand.
GGACCCGGAAATCGACTTCACCATCGTGCCGCAGCGTACCTATATCTATGCCGAGAAATTGCAGGAGTTGGGCGTGTTGAAGAACAAGGCGGGGAGCTGGAAGGATTACTTCTTTGAAGAGGCGCATGGCGGGAACGGCAGCTGACTCCATTCTGAATTGAAACGCACACAAAAATGTGGGAGCGGGCTTGCTCGCGAATGCGGTGGGTCAGTCGATACATGTGCTGGCTGAACCACCGCATTCGCGAGCAAGCCCGCTCCCACATTGGATCTGCGGTGTTTTCAGGTTCCCGCAAGGTTGTTCTTGATCCAGTCGTACAAGTGATTCCCCTCGCTCGACAACTCGCTGTTGGCCCGCCGGCACAGGTAGTACTGGCGGCCATCATCGACCTGTAGATCAAACAACTTCACCAACTCCCCATTTGCCACATGCGGCGCCACCAGTGGCGCGCGCAGCAGTGAGCAGCCCAATCCGGTCAGCGTGGCCGTCAGCGCCAACTGACCATCCTCCAGCAGCAAACCATTCAACGCGGTCCCGTGATGCACGTCGGCGGCCTGGAACCATTGGCTCCAGGTGCCGCGCTCTTCGTCGTGCAACAGCGGTAATTCACTCAGCGCCTCAGGTGTGTCGATCGGCCCGTGTTGCTCCAGGAATGCGCGGCTGCAATACGGCGTCACCGCCCCGGAAATCAGCGGCTCGCTGTGGTACCCCGGCCAGTGCCCGGTGCCGAAGCGGATCGATAAATCGGCAGCGTCGCTGGGGTAGCTGCGGTGGTTGGCGTAGGTGACGTTGATGTCCAGCGCCGGGTGGTCCTTGAGGAACTGTGCCAGGCGCGGGATGAACAGGTTGATGCCGAACAGCGGGATCAGGCTGATGGTGACCTGGCGTGTGGCGCTTTTTTCCCGCACGTGTTCGGTGGCGCTGCGCAGTACGGCGAAGGCCGAGCGAATTGCGCGGTAGTACTCGCGGCCTTCTTCGGTGAGCACCAGGTTGCGGCCCTGGCGCAAGGTCAGCGCTTGCTGCAGAAAGCTTTCCAGCAGGTGCAGTTGATGGCTGACGGCGGAGGGCGACACGTCCAGCTCGCGGGCAGCGGAATTCACTCCGCCATGGCGGGCAAACGCTTCGAAGGTGCGCACGGCACGCAACGGCGGGTCATTGGCTAACTGTTCTAAATTATTCATGTGTTGAATTAAATACTAAGTGAGATGGCAAATAAAGAGCCATAAATGCCGTATTTATGGCGGTTATAGCGCTTTATGCGTTTGGCATAACCATATGAATTTCTGATATTTGATAAAAACAGAATAGATGCTTAGTGTGCCGCCCTCGTCAGTAGTGAGGTCGATGGTTTCCATGGATGCGTTTATCCAGCAACTGCTCAATGGTTTGATGACGGGCAGTCTCTACGCGCTAGTGGCCTTGGGTTACACCATGGTCTATGGCATTTTGCGGATCATCAACTTTGCCCACGGCGATGTGTTGATGATTGGCGCTTTGGTGGGCCTCTCGGTGATTCGCCTGTTGCAGGTGACATGGCCGGCGATGCCGCCGGTGCTGGTGCTGCTGGCAGCCACTGTGATTGCCATGGCGTTCTGCGCGGTACTCGCGGTGCTGATTGAGCGGGTCGCTTACCGGCGCCTGCGCAATGCGCCGCGCCTGGCGCCATTGATCAGCGGCATCGGGGTGTCGTTGTTGCTGCAAACCATCGCCATGTTGGTGTGGACGCGTAACCCGCAGATGTTCCCGCAACTGCTGCCGCTGGAACCGATTGAAGTGCTCGCCGGAGCTTCGGCGCATCCGGCGATCACCAACGCTACCGCCCTGACCACCATTGCCGTCGCACTGTCGGTAATGGTCGCGCTGCTGGTGCTGGTGGAACGCACACGCTTTGGTCGGGCCATGCGCGCCGTGGCCGAGAACCCGCAGGTGGCGAGCCTGATGGGCATCAACCCGAATCGCATCATCGTGCTGACCTTTGCCATTGGCGGCGCCCTGGCGGCATTGGCCGGGATCATGATGGCGAGCAACTACGGCAGCGCGCATTTCTACATGGGTTTCCTGCCGGGCATCAAGGCGTTCACCGCAGCCGTATTGGGCGGCATCGGCAACCTCAAGGGCGCGATGCTTGGCGGCCTGCTGCTGGGGTTGATCGAAGCTCTGGGTACCGGCTACCTGGGCGCTGCCACCCAGGGTGTGTTCGGCAGCAATTACCAGGATGTGTTTGCCTTTATCGTGTTGATCGCGGTGCTGGTGTTTCGTCCTTCGGGGCTGTTGGGCGAACGACTGGCGACCCGCGCATGAGTGTCCTGAATACCTCCCGCCAGCGCGCCAGCTTTGGCCTTGTATTGTTCGCCGTGGCGCTGGTGCTGGCGCCTTGGATTGTCGGGCATGCCGGTGGCAACACTTGGGTGCGCACCCTCGATTTCGCGTTGCTGTACATCATGCTGGCCCTGGGCCTGAACATCGTCGTGGGTTACGCCGGGCTGCTGGACATGGGTTTTATCGCGTTCTACGCAGTGGGCGCGTACCTCGCCGCGTTGCTGTCCTCGCCGCATCTGTTGCAGCAATTCCCGGCGCTGATGGCGTTGTTGCCGGCGGGCATGCACACCTCGATCTGGTTGATCCTGCCCTTGGCCGCGTTGCTGGCGGCGGGCTTTGGCGTGTTGTTGGGCGCACCGACCTTGCGCCTGCGCGGCGATTACCTGGCCATCGTGACCCTGGGCTTTGGTGAAATCATCCGCATATTGCTGCGCAACCTGGATCGCCCGGTGAACATCACCAACGGGCCCAAAGGTATTTCCCAGGTCGACCCGGTCAACCTGCTGGGGATCAACCTCGGGCGCACCCAGGAGCTGTTCGGCCTGCGCCTGCCTTCGGTCTATCTGTACTACTACCTGTTCGCCGCGCTGGTGGTGCTGATCCTGTTTGCCTGCATTCGCCTGGAGCGTTCGCGCATCGGGCGGGCCTGGGTGGCGATTCGTGAAGATGAGGAAGCGGCCCAGGCCATGGGCGTCAACACCCTGCGCTTGAAGCTGTTGGCGTTCGCCATCGGTGCCGGGTTTGGCGGCGTGAGCGGGGCGTTGTTTGCCTCGTTCCAGGGCTTTGTCTCGCCGGAGTCCTTCACTCTCAATGAGTCCATCGCGGTGCTGGCGATGGTGGTGCTCGGCGGCATGGGCCATATCCCCGGGGTGATTCTCGGCTGCGTATTGCTGGCGGCGTTGCCCGAAGCCTTGCGCGCGAGCATGGGCCCGTTGCAGCAGGCGCTGTTTGGCCAGGTGCTGGTGGACCCGGAAATCATTCGTCAGTTGTTCTACGGGCTCGCGCTGATCCTGGCGATGCTCTATCGACCGACAGGCCTGTGGCCAAAAGGAGTGGCGCGATGAATCAGCCGCTGTTGCAGATTGACCAGGTGAACAAGCGCTTCGGCGGCGTGGCGGCGCTCACCGACGTGAGCCTGAGCATCCAGCCTGGGGAGATCTATGGCTTGATCGGCCCCAATGGCGCCGGTAAAACCACCTTCTTCAACGTGATAACCGGCCTGTATACCCCGGATTCCGGGCGCTTCCAGCTCGACGGCGAGGACTACAAACCGGCCAGCGTGCACCAGGTGGCCCAGGCCGGCATCGCCCGGACCTTCCAGAATATCCGCCTGTTCAACACCATGAGCGCGTTGGAAAACGTCATGGTCGGCCGCCATGTGCGCACCCGCAATGGCGTGTGGGCCGCCTTGAGTCGCCATCGTCGAGCCCGGGAAGAAGAAGCGCAAACCCGCGCCCATGCCCATCGCCTGTTGGCGTATGTCGGGCTGGCGGGGTTCGCCAATTACCGCGCCGACAGCCTGTCCTACGGCCACCAACGCCGCCTGGAAATCGCCCGGGCCCTGGCCACTGAACCACGTTTGCTGGCCCTCGACGAGCCGGCCGCCGGGATGAACGCTGCCGAGAAAGTGCAACTGCGCGGCCTGCTGGAAAAGATCCGCGACGACGGCCACACGCTGCTGCTGATCGAGCATGACGTGAAGCTGGTGATGGGGGTGTGCGACCGCATCAGCGTGCTCGATTACGGCCAGGTGATCGCGGTGGGCGCGCCTGCCGAGGTGCGCCGCGACCCGGCGGTGATCCAGGCCTATCTGGGAGCCAGCGCCCATGTCTGAACCTTTATTGAAAGTCGACGGCTTGCAGGTGCGCTACGGCGCCATCGAAGCGGTCAAGTCCCTGGATTTACACATCGGCGAAGGCGAGCGAGTGACGTTGATCGGTGCCAACGGTGCCGGCAAGACCTCCAGCCTCAAGGCCCTGACCGGATTGCTGCCGGCAGCGGCGGGGCAGATTCACTTCGCCGGGCGTTCGATCCTCGGCCAGGCGCCGGACCAATTGCTGCGCCAGGGCATTGCGATGGTACCGGAAGGGCGCGGGATCTTTGCGCGCATGAGCGTCCTGGAAAACCTCCAGGCCGGGGCCTTCCTGCGTCGTGACACCGAGCAGGTGAACCGCGAGATCCGCCAGTTGTTCGAGCACTTCCCGCGTCTGGAGGAGCGCCTGCAGCAGTCCGCCGGCCTGCTCTCCGGTGGCGAGCAACAGATGCTCGCGCTGGCCCGGGCGCTGCTCTCCAAGCCGCGCTTGCTGGTGCTGGACGAACCGTCCATGGGCCTGGCGCCGATCATGGTGGAAAAGATCTTCCAGGTGATCGACGACGTGTGCCGCCAGGGCATGACCCTGCTGCTGGTAGAGCAGAACGCCCGGCTCGCGCTGCAGGTCACCGACCGTGCCTATGTGATGGACACCGGGCGCATCAGCCTCACTGGCCCGTCCCATGAATTGCTCGACCACCCCGAGGTGCGCAGTGCCTACCTCGGTGAATGAATCAACCCTGACGCTACCGGACGCCCGGCGTGTTCCGACCAGCCCGTAAAGAAACAGGAACCACTGATGAAGACTTTCAAGCACACCCTAGTGATCGGCCTGGCCTTGAGCAGCCTGGCGAGTGCCATGGCCCAGGCCGACCAGACCGTATTGATCGGCCTGGCCGGGCCGTTGACCGGCCCGTCGGCGCGGATCGGCAAGGACCTGGAAAACGGCGCGCAACTGGCCATCGACGCGGCCAACGCCAAGCACCCGAAAATCAACGGTGAGGCGGTGACCTTCAAGCTGCTGTCCGAGGACGACCAGTCCGACCCGCGCACCGCCGTCACCGTGGCCCAGCGCCTGGTGGACGAAGGCGTGGTGGGCGTGGTCGGCCACTGGAACACCGGCACCAGCATTCCGGCGGCGCGGGTTTATCACGATGCAGGTATCGCGCAAGTCGCCCCGGTTGCTACCGGGCACGCGTATACCCAGCAGGGCTTCGACACCAGCTTCCGGATCATGGGCCATGACGACGATGGCGGCCAGGTGGCCGGCGACTATGCTTTGAACACCCTCAAGGCCCGGCGCATTGCGGTGATCGACGACCGCACCGCATTCGGCCAGGGCCTGGCGGACCAGTTCGTCAAATCCATCGAGGCCGGTGGCGCCAAGGTGGTATCCCGTGAATACGTCGACGACAAGACCATCGATTTCAGCGCAGTGCTGACCAATATCCGAAGCCAGAACCCGGACCTGATTTTCTTTGGTGGCGTCGATTCCCAGGCCGCGCCTTTGGCCAGGCGTATCAAGCAACTGGGCATCAAGGCACCGCTGATGGGGGCCGGTGGGTTTGTCAGCCAGACCTTCCTGCAACTGGCGCAGAACGAAGGCGAGGGCGTGATTGCCCTGGAGCCGGGCCTGGCGGTGGCGCAGATGCCGGGTGGCAAGGCGTTCGAGCAGGCTTACAAGGATCGCTACAAGGCGCCGATCGAACTACACGCGCCGTTTGCCTATGACGGTGTCGGGGTGTTGGTGGCGGCGATCGAGAAGGCCGACTCGGTGGACCCGCAAAAGTACCTGCCGGTGCTGCGCGCCATCAGCTATCAGGGCGTGACCGGGACCATTGCGTTTGATGCCGAGGGCAATTTGAAGAAGCCGTCGTTCACCGTGTATGAGGTCAAAAGTAATCAGTGGCAGCCAGTCAGTGTGGCGGGCGGCAAGTAACAACCCACCCCTGTAGGAGCGAGCTTGCTCGCGAAAAATGTACAGTCAACGCAGCGATGCGCCTGGAATATCTTCGCGAGCAAGCTCGCTCCTACAGGTTTACGGAGGCACACAATGAGCAAGCTGGAAGGTGAACTGGGCATCCTGGCCCGGCGGCGGATCGAAGCCGAAATCATCAAGCCGATCTACGAGATCCTGGTGCGCGAGCAGGGCAAGGACTTTGCGGCGGCGGTGATCGGCGAGGCGGTGGGCAATGCAGCGATCCAGGCCGGCAAGCACTTTGCCGAGCTGGAAGAGCAGGGCGCCGACCTCAAGAGCTTTGTCGAGCTGCAAGTGCTCTGGGAAAAGGACGATGCGCTGAAGGTCGAGATCATCGCCAGCGACGCCGAGCACTACGACTATGACGTGAAGCGCTGCCGCTATGCCGAGATGTATCACGAGATGGGCCTGGGAGAGATCGGTCACCTGCTGTCCTGCAACCGCGACGAACTGTTTATCGTCGGCTACAACCCGGACATCAAGCTGACCCGCACCCAGACCATCATGAGCGGTGCCCATCGCTGTGACTTCCGCTACCGGGCCAAACCCCAGGAGCCGCGTTCATGAACGACTTGGCGCGGGTCAATGGCGAGCGCCTGTGGGGCTCGCTGATGGAAATGGCGCAGATCGGCGGCACCGAAAAGGGCGGGGTCTCGCGCCTGGCCCTCACGGATGAGGACCGCCGCGGTCGCGACCTGTTTGTGCAATGGTGCGAGGCGGCCGGGTGCAGCATTCGGGTGGATGCCATGGGCAATATCTTTGCCCGTCGCGCCGGGCGCCAGGATCACCTGGCCCCGGTGCTGACCGGTTCCCATGGCGATTCCCAGCCGGCGGGCGGCAAGTACGACGGTATCTACGGCGTGCTGGCCGGGCTGGAGGTGGTGCGCACCTTGAATGACCTGGGTATTGAAACCGAGCGGCCAATCGAAGTGGTGAACTGGACCAACGAAGAAGGCTCGCGGTTTGCGCCGGCGATGATTTCCTCGGGGGTGTATGCCGGGGTGTTTGACCTGGAGTACGGCCTGTCCCGGGAAGACAAGGCCGGGATCACCATCGGCCAGGCGTTGCAGCAGATTGGCTATGCCGGTGCGCATCCGGTGGGTGGCCAGGCGGTGCATGCGGCGTTTGAGTTGCATATCGAACAGGGGCCGATTCTTGAGGCACAGGGCCTGACCATCGGTGTGGTCACCGGCGCCCAGGGCCAGCGCTGGTATGAAGTGGAACTGAGCGGGCGCAGCGCCCATGCCGGGACGACGCCGATGGATCACCGGCTGGATGCATTGCTCGGATTTGCCCGGGTGGTGGAGGCAGTCAATCAGATTGGCCTGGAGCAGGGCGCCGAAGGGCGGGCGACGGTGGGCATGGCGAATATCCTCCCCAATTCACGCAACGTGGTGCCGGGGCGGGTGTTTTTCAGTGTGGAGTTTCGGCATCCGGATGAAGCGGTGCTGGGGTATCAGGATCGGCAGTTGCACGCGGCGGTGGCGCGGATTGCCGAGGGGATTGGTTTGCAGCACAGCGTGAAGCAGATTTTCCAGTACGCGCCGATTGCCTTCGACCCTGAGTGTGTGGAGGTGGTGCGGGCATCGGCGCAAGCGTTGGGGTATAGCCATCGCGACATGATTTCCGGGGCCGGGCATGATGCCTGCTACCTGAACCGGGTGGCGCCGACGGCGATGATTTTTGTGCCATGTGTGGATGGGCTGAGCCATAACGAGGCGGAGGAGATTCATCCGCAGTGGTCGACGGCGGGGGCGGATGTGTTGTTGCAGGCGGTGTTGGCCAAGGCGGGGGAGTGAGCGAGGTTTAACTGTTCAACTGGGTTCCCTGTGGGAGCTGTCGAGCTTTAGCGAGGCTGCGATGAGGCCCTGTCAGGCAATAGAGATGTCGACAGTCAGGCCGCCATCGCAGCCTCGCTAAAGCTCGACAGCTCCCACAGGGGACCGAGTTTCCACAGGGGGGGCGAGTTCCCATAGGAAATCCAGTTTTCGCTCTGGAGCTTCTTTGTCTGATGATCAGCGGAAGAACTCACCGGGTGTGGCGTCGAACTGCTGGCGGAAGGCGTTGATGAAGGCCGAGGTGGATTCGTAGCCGCAGGCCAATGCTACATCGGTCACGCGTTCGCCTTGTTCCAGGGCGGGCAGGGCGCTCAACAATCGCAGGCGCTGGCGCCACGCACGGAAGGTCAGGCCGGTGTCGCTCAGGAACAGCCGGCTGAGGGTTTTCTCGCTGACCGCCAGTTTCTGGCTCCACTGCCCCAGGGTGGTTTGCTGCTCCGGGTGCAGGTTCAGGCTGCGGTAAATCTGCCGCAAGCGGCTGTCGGCGGGCAGCGGCAACATCAGGTCGACCTGGGGCGCGGCGGCCAGTTGGTCCAGCACCACTTGGGCCAGCCGTCCATCCGGGCCATCCTCGGCGTATTCCACCGGCAATTCGCTGAAGCTGCGAATCAACTCGCGCAACAGGCTGCTCACCGCCAGCACCTGGCAGCGGTCGGCCGCCCAGGCGGTGACGCTGCAATCGAGGTACAGGCTGCGCATCTCGGTATGGGGCGAACTGAACACCCGGTGTGGCATGCCGGCCGGTATCCACACGGCCCGCTGGGGTGGCGCGACGAAGCGTCCTACGCTGGTCTGGATCTCCAGCACCCCGGATATTGCGTAGGACAACTGCACCCACGGGTGACTATGGCGGCGGGTCAGCGCGCGGTTGGGCAGGGATTCGGTGCGGCCATACACCGGCCTGGGCAGGCTGGAAAGCCCGGGCACGCTGCGGCGCACGGTTTTGTCATGTCCTTTTGGCGGCATTTACTGGCTCATTGGCGTTAGTCGGTAACAAGCCGTTACGTTAGAGTCGCGACGATGCTCTTGGCAACCCCTGGAAGATTGGCCTATGACCCGCCCACGCTTTTTACCTGACAACTTCACCCTGACCCTGGTGGCCACGGTGATCCTCGCGTCCCTGCTGCCCGCCAGCGGCCAGACCGCCGTGGCCTTTGGCTGGGTGACCAACCTGGCCATCGCGCTGCTGTTTTTCCTGCACGGCGCGAAACTGTCGCGCCAGGCCATTGTTGCCGGTGCGGGTCATTGGCGCCTGCACCTGCTGGTGTTCAGCCTGACCTTCGTGCTGTTTCCGTTGCTGGGCCTGGCGCTCAAGCCGGTGTTGTCGCCGCTGATCGGTAAAGACCTGTACATGGGCATGCTCTATTTGTGTGCGTTGCCCGCCACCGTGCAGTCGGCGATTGCCTTTACCTCGCTGGCCCGGGGCAATATCCCGGCGGCGATTTGCAGCGCGGCGGCGTCGAGCCTGTTCGGGATCTTCCTGACGCCATTGCTGGTGACGTTGCTGCTGAATGTGCATGGCGATGGCGGCTCCACCGTCGATGCGATCCTGAAAATCAGTGTTCAATTGTTGCTACCGTTCATCGCCGGGCAAATCGCCCGTCGCTGGATCGGCGAGTGGGTAGGGCGTAACAAATCCTGGCTGAAGTTCGTCGACCAGGGGTCGATTTTGCTGGTGGTCTACGGCGCCTTCAGCGAAGCGGTCAACGAAGGCATCTGGCACCAGATTCCGTTGTGGGAACTGGGTGGCCTGGTGGTGGCGTGCTGTGTGTTGCTGGCGCTGGTACTGGTGGCGTCCACGGTGCTGGGCAAGGCTTTTGGCTTCAGCCAGGAAGACCGGATCACCATCCTGTTCTGCGGCTCGAAGAAAAGCCTGGCCACCGGTGTGCCGATGGCCCAGGTGTTGTTTGCCGGGGCGAGCATGGGGGTGCTGATCTTGCCGCTGATGCTGTTTCACCAGATCCAGTTGATGGTCTGCGCGGCGCTGGCCCAGCGCTATGCCAAGCGTCCTGAGTCGATTCCCGAGCTGATGGGGCAAGTCGATCCCTGAATCGTCGTGTTACTATTTTTTGCGCGCGGCTCAAGGCCCGGCATCGGGCCGGCTTGATCTGCGCGCAAACGAGTACGACGACCTGTCAATGAGCATTTCCGCCGCAACACCTCAAGCCAACTGGCAACCGGTCTTCGCTCTCGCGTTGGCCGCTTTCGTTTTCAATACCACCGAATTTGTACCGGTCGGCCTGCTGAGTGCCATCGGCGCGAGCTTCGACATGCCCATCGCCAGCGTCGGCCTGATGCTGACCATCTATGCCTGGATCGTGTCCCTGACCTCGCTGCCGGTGATGCTGCTGACCCGTAACGTCGAGCGGCGCAAGCTGCTGATCGTGCTGTTCGGCATGTTTATCGCCAGCCATATCCTGTCCAGCGTGGCCACCAGCTTTGGCATCCTGATGCTCAGCCGGGTCGGCATTGCCCTGTCCCATGCGTTGTTCTGGTCGATTACTGCCTCCCTCGCGGTGCGTTTGGCGCCGGAGGGCAAGCAGGTGCAGGCCCTTGGGTTGCTGGCTACCGGTACTTCCCTGGCGATGGTTCTGGGTATTCCGCTGGGCCGCCTGCTGGGCGAAGCCATGGGCTGGCGCACCACCTTCCTGGTGATCGGCGCGTTTGCCGCCGGGCTGGTGTTCTGGCTGGCGCGCACCTTGCCGCTGCTGCCGAGCCAGAACTCCGGTTCGCTGCGCAGCTTGCCGCTGTTGTTCAAGCGCCCGGCGCTGGTGGCGTTGTATGTGCTGACGGCGATGGTGGTGACGGCGCAGTTCACTGCCTACAGTTATGTTGAGCCGTTTGTTGAAGGTGTTGCCGGTATGAGTGGCAATACGGTGACCCTGATCCTGCTGGTGTTTGGCGGCGCGGGAATTATTGGTTCGTTGTTGTTCAGCCTGGTGCATCGCTTTAATCCGCACCGGTTCCTGATCAGCGCGGTGACCATACTGGCGCTGTGCCTGGCGTTGTTGCTGCCGTTGAGTGGCGAGGTGTCGTACCTGGTGACCCTGAGTGTGTTCTGGGGCATGGCCATCATGGGTTTTGGCCTGGCGTTGCAATCGAAGGTGCTGGTGCTGGCGCCGGATGCCACGGATGTGGCGATGGCGATGTTTTCCGGGATCTACAACATCGGCATTGGTGGCGGGGCGTTGATGGGCAGTTGGGTGGGCAGCCACTTTGGTTTTGCCTGGATCGGCGCGGCGGGCGGGTTGCTGGCAGCGGTGGCGTTGATTGGGTATTGCCTGGCGATTTATCGGTTTGGGCAGGGTGTGGCGCGCAGCCCTCTGTAGGAGGTATTTTCATGGCAGTTCGTTTGATTAAACCGGCGGTATTCGCAGTGCTCGCCGGGTTTTCCGTGTTGTGGCTCAGCCCTGTGAGCCTGGCGGCCAGTTTTGACTGTGACCGGGCGAAGGCGGCTGACGAGAAAACCATCTGTGCCACGCGCTCCCTCAATGATCAGGACGTGACCATGGCGCTGCTTTATGACCTCAACCGGCACTTCATGGCCATGGGCGGGCGCGGTTCGTTGATGGATGATCAGGCAGCTTGGCTCAAGCAGCGGCATACCTGTGGCGCCCAAGTCAGTTGCCTGAGCAAAGCCTATACGCAGCGGATTGCGATGTTGCGTAGCTTCATTGATGAGCGGGTGATGACGAAAGGGCCGTTCTGAATAACGGGCATAAACGTACAACGCCGGCTAAAGTCAGTTTTCTCAACAGAGTCTGAAAGCACATCAACACACCGCAGCAGGTTTGCCATGGACGAAAAACCAGACGCGTTACACATAGCGGAAATTCCCTACGAGACCGGTGAGGTTCGATTCAGGTATTCGCGTTACCTGTCCGAGGACGGCACGCAATGGATTCGACATGGGCTTTTTCGCGCCTACCACCCAAACGGCAACCTGGCTTCCGAGGGGAATTACGTGGATGGCGCCGAACACGGCGACTGGCGGGACTACCACGACAATGGACAGGTGGCGGCGCAGGGCGTTTATGAGCGTGGCCAGGAAGTTGGGCTGTGGTCGTTCTGGGATGCAGATGGATCTCTGGAGGAGTCCTCATGACCACTGAGCTTGCAGCGTCGCTGCACGAAGAGATCCAGTCGTTATGCAGTGCAGGTGATCAATTGGCCGATGACGGCCGTTATGAAGAGGCCATCGAGCAATACAACAAGGCCTGGATCTTGATCCCCGAGCCGAAAAATGATTGGGAAGCCTCCACCTGGGTATTGGCTGCCATCGCTGATGCATGCTTTTTATCCGGATTCAACGGCTCAGCCCGGGATGCCTTGGACTATGCGATGACCTGTCCGGGCGGTCTCGGAAATCCGTTTTTACATCTGCGCCTGGGGCAGGTTTTGCTGGATCAGGGCCACGATGATCAGGCCGCCGATGAATTGATGCGGGCATACATGGGCGCAGGGGCCGAGATCTTTGACAACGAGGATGGGCGCTATCTGCGCTTTCTTGGCACGCGGGCAAATCTCTAGACGCGAGGGCGGGTGTTGATGTCCACGTTGGCAATGATCCGGCAGCAATGTTTGCTTTTGAATGGCGCGCGCGCCGTTGAGCCTGGGTTTCTTGATGAGGTGCAGAGCCACCTTGGCCTGGAGCTTGCGGATGATTTTCGTGAGGCTGCCGAGTTCTTCGATGGCTCTGGAATCTACGTTTTGCCCTTGCACGCAATAGGGTGGGCGCCTGCGCCGAATGTCCTGGACGAAACCAGACGTCTTCGAGAGCGTGCCGGGCTTGCGCGGCAGTTTTTGGTATTAGCCCAGCCGCCGGCCAGTTTGATCGTGATGGATTGCTCGGGCGGAGGCGGTCGGGTGATTTGGTGTGATGACGTGTATGTGTGCCGCCTGGGTAGGGAGGCCTTGTTGACTGCGCCGGATTCATGGCCGACGTATACCGCGTTTCTTGAATACCTGATCAGTGAAGAGCAGCAAGATCGTGTTGATCTGTCCGACGATAAAGCTTGATGCTACGAGCCTGGCTGAAGTCCGGCGAGAGGGTGACGCGGAGCGTCACGGTATGCATTCCCACGCAGAGCGTGGGAACGATCAAATGCTCAAAATTTGTTATGGGCTGTCCCAACCATAGTGAAAAATTGTTGGCTCACGACATTCTCCCTAATATCAGAATGCTTGATCCTACAGATCTTGTAATAATTTTAGATTGTAGGAAATTCCCGTTTCGCCTGTACGATTCAAGTCCCTTTCCCACAACAGGACCTGCATGAACACCCTCTCGGAGCCTCCCAGTCGTCTTTCCCCAAGACATGCACTGTCGCTGTTCCCGCTGATCGCCTGCCTCCAGGCCAGGCACCCCGTCTTCCGATTGCCTACCCTTACCCGGTCCCTCGACCGTGCGTTGCCGTGCCCGGCATTCTGAAAAACTTGAAGAGATACTGAAAAATGGAATGGTTAGCGGATCCAACGGCCTGGCTCGGCCTGTTGACTTTGATTGTGCTGGAGCTGGTGCTGGGCATCGACAACCTGGTGTTTATCGCGATCCTGGCGGACAAGCTGCCGCCGGAGCAGCGTGACCGTGCGCGTCTGATCGGTTTGTCCCTGGCGTTGCTGATGCGTCTGGGCCTGTTGGCAAGTATTTCCTGGTTGGTGACCCTGACCCAACCGCTGTTCGAGGTGTTCGACAAGAGTTTCTCGGGCCGTGACTTGATCATGCTGTTTGGTGGTGTGTTCCTGTTGTTCAAGGCCACCATGGAATTGCATGAGCGCCTTGAGGGGCATGTGGCTCAGCGCACTGGCAACGTGGCCTATGCGATGTTCTGGCCGATCGTTGCGCAGATTGTGGTGCTGGATGCGGTGTTCTCCCTCGATGCGGTGATTACCGCCGTGGGCATGGTGGATGAGCTGGCGGTGATGATGATCGCGGTGATCATTTCCATCGGCCTGATGATCATTGCCAGCAAGCCGCTGACCCGTTTCGTCAACGCCCACCCGACGGTGATCATGCTGTGCCTGGGCTTCCTGATGATGATCGGTTTTGCCCTGACGGCCGAAGGCCTGGGCTTCCACATTCCCAAAGGCTATCTGTACGCGGCCATCGGCTTCTCGATCCTGATCGAGCTGTTCAACCAGATCGCCCGGTCGCGCCGCAAGAAGTCGGCCCAGGGCACGCTGCCGAGGCGTGAGCGTACGGCCCACGCGGTGATGCGTTTGCTCGGCGGGCGTAATCTGGCAGTGGAGGAGATAGGTGAAGAGGTCGCCGACCTGCTGGATAACCCCGATGCCAACGGCGGGCCGCTGTTCGACCGGCGCGAGCGGGTGATGATCAGTGGCGTGCTGCAACTGGCTGAACGCCCGATCCGTACGCTGATGACGCCTCGGGCGAAGGTGGACTCTATAGATCTGTCGGACGATCCCGACACTATCCGCCTGAAACTGATGCATTCGTCTTACTCGCGCCTGCCCTTGATCCGCAACGGTAATGTCGACGAGCCATTGGGCTTTGTGCACAAGAAGGAGTTGCTCAAGGAATACCTGGCCGGTAACGAGCCGAACCTGGAGCACCTGGCGCGCCGGGCGGTCAACTTGCTGGAGAGTTTTTCGATTCTCAATGCCCTGGAGCAGATGCGTCAGGAGTCGACTCACATTGCCTTCGTGATCAACGAATTCGGCGACTTTATCGGGGTGTTGAGCATGACCGACATCCTCGAGTCCATCGCCGGTGAGTTGCCGGATGCGAGTGAGGTCGAAGGCCCGGATATCGTCGAGGAGGAGGGTGGTTTTCGCGTCAATGGCGCCTTGAACCTCAACCTGATCCGCCAGCGCACCGGCTTCAAGGCTGTGGCGACGGAGGATTACCAGACCCTGGCCGGGCTGGTGATGAGCCTGCTGGATCGACTGCCGGTGGTCGGTGACAGCCTGGAACATGAAGGCTGGCGCCTGACCGTGGCGGCGGTGGAGGAGCGGCGGGTCACGCAGGTGTTGCTGGCCCCTCTTTAACGGGTGAATTTCATTCGACGCTGGGCTGGCCTTTGGATAGCATCGCCGCTCACTGAACCGTTAAGGAAGGGTTACCCGAATGACTTTGGACGTGCTTAAGATTTCTGCATTCTGTGACGGCAACCAGGGCGGTAACCCTGCAGGTGTTTGGATCGGTGACAGCCTGCCGGAAGCTGTAGAAATGCAGCGTATCGCCCACGAAGTCGGGTTTTCGGAAACCGTATTCGCCTGCCCGCAGGATGACGGCTGGCGCGTGCGGTACTTCGCGCCGGAGTCCGAAGTCGCGTTTTGCGGGCACGCCACCATCGCCCTCGGTGCGGCCTTGAGCCTGGCGCTGGGCGATGGCGAATTCCACCTGACCTTGAACAACGGCGATATTTCCGTCAGCGGCCGCAGCGAAGGCGACCTGATCGAGGCCGCGCTGCAATCCCCGCCAACCCGCAGCGCACCGGCCAACGATGCCCTGGTAGACGCGGGCCTGACCTTGTTCGGTTACACCCGCAATGACCTGGACCCGAGCATTCCGCCAGCGATCATCCATGCCGGCATTTCCCACCTGGTGCTGGCGCTCGACAGCCGCGCCAAACTCAGCCAGATGCACTATGAACTGGAAGCCGGTCGCCGCTACATGACCGACGCCGGTTTGGGCACCGTGGTGCTGGTGTTTGCCGAAAGCCCGACGCTGTTCCACACCCGCAACCCGTTTGCGGTGGGCGGCGTGTACGAAGACCCGGCCACAGGTGCCGCGACCGCTGCCTTTGCCGGCTACCTGCGGGACCTGGGCTGGCCGCACAACGGGCGCATCGACATCATTCAAGGCGAGGACATGGGCAGCCGTTCGCGCCTGCAGGCGCAGATCACCGATGAGAAGGGTGCCTCGATTCGGGTTTCGGGGACGGCGCGGTTGATGTTGGAGGACTGATTCTGGTCCTGGCGAACGTCTCCCTCAGCGTTTTTTCGTCGAACCCCTCCAGCTTATTGATCATCTTGCCATTCTGGAAAACCAGCAGGGTAGGCGTGCCGGTAACCTCGGGATGCCTCGGGGTTCGGGCAGTGTCGAGCACCAGGCTTTTCACGGAGCTGGCGTATTTCCCGGCAATCCGTTCAAACAGTGGCCCGGCTTCCCCGCAGGCCGGGCAGTGCTGCGAAACAAACAGCATGAACACCGTTCTATGCGTCTTGAGCAACTGCTGATACTGCTCGGCATCGGCAATCACCGCCGTTGCAATTCCCATGATGATCTCCTTGAGCGAAAGGCCTGGCCCACGCTAATCCCGGCGATCAAAACCGTCTACTGTCAAAACTAACAGGTACCCACCTCCAAGTAGCCCATTGTGGCGAGGGAGCTTGCTCCCGCTGGGCTGCGCAGCAGCCCCAAAGCCTTCAGCGCTCCGCCCGCTCCCGAGCCTTCTTCGCCAACCCCACGCACTGCTTATAGTCACCCTGATCCTTGGCATCCTTGGCCCGACGATACCCATGATGATTCTGCGTGGTGTAGTTCGTACTGAACGCCGCCTTCAGCCTGACCAGCTCGGCCTTGCATTCGCGCCGGTCATCCTTGGCGAACACCTGGGTGGCAAATGCCAGCGACAACAACATAAGGACAAGACTGATCTTCATCTGAACGCGTTCCTTGGGGGGCTCGATCATCTGCCAAGACTAGCCCAGCCACGGAATTCTTCCATCCGGCCACTGCACCGCTTTCGTGCACGGTAACGACCCGCCCCCGCACCCAAATGTGGCCTGTCACCCCGGTGTGTAGCCAACGGTAGCAATCTGATTGCAGCGGCTGGCCCAGTGCCTTATCGCTTATAAAAATCTATCCCGTTGATTTAAAAAGAAATTAATCCCGAAATATTTTTCTGTTATTGCGTGTGGCACACTTTCTGCTGTCTATTCCGTTGTTACATACTAAGTTCCGGTATAGCGGAATACACAATCCCTGGAGTGCTTGTCATGCATCACCGACCTTCCGTGTTCAAAGCGTGTGTTTTTCTCTTCGCCGCATCGGCTTCCCTCGCCAGCGTAGTGCAGGCGGCGGACAGCAAGCTCGATACAGTGCTCAAGCGTGGGCACCTGATCGTGGGTACAGGCAGTACCAATGCGCCGTGGCACTTCCAGGGAGCGGATGGCAAGTTGCAGGGTTTTGACATCGACATCGGCCACATCGTGGCCAAGGGTCTGTTCAATGACCCGAGCAAAGTCGAATACGTGGTGCAGTCTTCCGATGCCCGCATTCCCAACCTGTTGACCGACAAGGTCGACATGAGCTGCCAGTTCATCACCGTCACGGCAAGCCGTGCGCAGCAGGTGGCCTTCACCCTGCCGTACTACCGCGAAGGTGTGGGCCTGCTGCTGCCGGCCAACAGCAAGTACAAGGAAATCGAAGACCTGCAGGCCGCCGGCGACAGCGTCACCGTGGCCGTGCTGCAAAACGTCTACGCCGAAGAGCTGGTGCACCAGGCATTGCCCAAAGCCAAGGTCGACCAGTACGACAGCGTCGACCTGATGTACCAGGCCGTGAACTCCGGGCGTGCCGACACCGCCGCCACCGACCAGTCCTCGGTCAAGTACCTGATGGTGCAAAACCCGGGCCGCTACCGCAGCCCGAGCTACGCCTGGAGCCCGCAAACCTATGCGTGCGCCGTCAAGCGTGGCGACCAGGACTGGCTGAACTTCGTCAACACCGCCCTGCATGAAGCCATGACCGGTGTGGAATTCCCAATGTACAAGGCCTCGTTCAAGCAATGGTTCGGTGTGGACCTGCCGGAGCCTGCGATCGGTTTCCCGGTTGAGTTCAAGTAATTCGTAAACCCTGGGGCGTCGCTGACGGCGCCCCAATCAGGTACTGCCGACCATGAACTATCAGTTGAACTTTGCCGCTGTGTGGCGCGATTTCCCCAGCTTGCTGGCGGGGCTCGGCCTCGGCCTTGAACTGGCACTGCTGTCCATCGCCATCGGTTGCGTGATCGGCCTGTTGATGGCGTTTGCGATGCTGTCCAAACACCGTGCGCTGCGCATCGTGGCCTCGGTGTATGTGACGGTGATCCGCAACACCCCGATCCTGGTGCTGATCCTGTTGATCTACTTCGCCTTGCCCAGCCTGGGTATCCGGCTGGACAAGATCCCTTCGTTCATCATCACCCTGTCGTTGTACGCCGGTGCCTACCTCACCGAGGTCTTTCGCGCAGGCCTGCTGAACATTCCCAAGGGGTTGCGTGAAGCGGGCCTGGCCATTGGCCTGGGCGAATGGCGTATCCGCGCGTACATCACCGTGCCGGTGATGCTGCGCAATGTGCTGCCGGCGCTGTCGAACAACTTCATTTCGCTGTTCAAGGACACCTCCCTGGCCGCCGCGATCGCGGTGCCGGAGCTGACCTATTACGCCCGCAAGATCAACGTCGAAAGCTACCGGGTGATTGAAACCTGGATGGTCACGACCGCGCTCTACGTGGCTGCCTGTTACCTCATTGCCATGCTGCTCCGTTACCTGGAACAGCGTTTGGCAATTCGCCGCTAAGGAGCGCCCATGTACGAATCCCCCAGCTGGCTGCATGAGTTGTGGATCGCCCGGGAAACCCTCTGGGCGGGGTTCCAGACCAGCGTCTACTGCTCGGCCCTGGCCATTATCTTCGGCACCCTGATCGGCATCGTCGCCGGCTTGGTACTGACCTACGGCAAATTCTGGATGCGCGCACCGTTTCGCCTGTACGTCGACCTGATCCGCGGTACGCCGGTATTTGTGCTGGTATTGGCGTGCTTCTACATGCTGCCGGCGCTTGGCTGGCAGATCACTGCGTTCCAGGCCGGTGCCGTGGGCCTGACGCTGTTCTGCGGCTCTCACGTTTCGGAAATCGTGCGCGGTGCATTGCAGGCCATTCCCAAGGGGCAACTGGAAGCGGGCAAGGCCATCGGCCTGACCTTCTACCAGTCTCTTGGCTACGTGCTGTTGCCCCAGGCCCTGCGGCAGATCCTGCCGACCTGGGTCAACTCGTCCACCGAAATCGTCAAGGCTTCCACCTTGCTGTCGGTGATCGGTGTGGCCGAGCTGCTCCTCAGCACCCAACAGGTCATCGCCCGGACGTTCATGACCCTGGAGTTCTACCTGTTTGCAGGCTTTATGTTTTTTGTCATCAACTACGCCATCGAATTGTTGGGGCGTTACATTGAAAAGCGGGTGGCGTTGCCATGAACCAACTCTCAAAAGAAAGCCAGCCACTGCTGAACATTCGCGGCCTGCGTAAACAGTACGGCCCGGTGGAAGTGCTCAAGGGCGTCGACCTGAGCATGCAGCGCGGCAACGTCGTGACATTGATCGGCTCCAGCGGCTCGGGCAAGACCACGCTGCTGCGCTGCGTCAACCTGCTGGAAGAATTCCAGGGCGGCCAGATCACCCTCGACGGTGAATCCATCGGCTACAGCGAGGTCGGCGGCAAGCGCGTGCGCCACCCGGAGCGGGTGATCTCCCAGCACCGCGCGATGACCGGCATGGCGTTCCAGCAGTTCAACCTGTTCCCGCACCTGACCGCCTTGCAGAACGTCACCCTGGGCCTGCTCAAGGTCAAGAAGATGGGCAAGGACGAAGCGGTTGCACTGGCGGAAAAATGGCTGGACCGTGTCGGCCTGCTGGAGCGCCGCAATCACTTCCCGGGCCAACTGTCGGGCGGCCAGCAACAGCGCGTGGCGATTGCCCGGGCGATTGCGATGAACCCGAGCCTGATGCTGTTCGACGAAGTCACCTCGGCCCTGGACCCGGAACTGGTGGGCGAAGTGCTCAGCGTAATCAAGGGTTTGGCGGAAGAGGGCATGACCATGTTGCTGGTCACCCACGAAATGCGCTTTGCCTATGAAGTCTCGGACAAGATCGTCTTCATGAACCAGGGCCGCATTGAAGAACAAGGGCCGCCGAAAGACATTTTCGAACGCCCGCAATCGCCGCGACTCGCGGAATTTCTCAAGAACATTCGTTTTTAAATCATCACTTCAGGAGATCCATTATGAGCATTACTCGTTACGGCACCGGCGCCACTGCAGGCGGCGGCCAGCCTCGTCCTTTCGCCCGCGCGGTGGAAGCGGATGGCTGGTTGTACGTGTCGGGCCAGGTGCCGGCGGTGGACGGTGAAATCATCACGGGCGGGATCGTCGAGCAGACCCACCAGACCATGCGCAACGTGGTGGCGATTCTCGAAGAAGCCGGCTACGACCTTGAAGACGTGGTGCGCGTCGGTGTATGGCTGGAAGACCCACGGGACTTCTGGAGCTTCAACAAAGTCTTCGGCGAATACTTCAACCCGGAACATGCTCCGGCGCGGGCGTGTGTGCAGGCGAACATGATGGTCGATTGCAAGGTTGAGATCGATTGCGTGGCCTACAAGAAAAAAGGCTAAATGCCCGTCTCTTGAGACCACAGGGGATCTGTGTTGATAGCTACATCTTCAAACGGGACCGACGACTGCCATGACCGAAGACACCATCAAACGCCGCGCCAAAGGCCTCGACCGGGCGTTCGATATCCTCGATTTCCTCAAGGAAATCGGCCAGCCCCTGCGCCCGAATGACATCGCCAGCGGCATCGGCAGCCCCAAATCCACGGTCTACGAACTGGTGGCTTCGCTGCTGGAACGGCGCATCCTCGAAACCGTCGGCAAGGACGGTCACGTCTACCTCGGCCGTCAGCTGTACTTCCTCGGCCAGGCCCACCTGCGCCATTTCGACCTGACCCGCGAAGCCGACCACGCCCTGCAGGAAATCGTCAGCCAAACCCACGAAACCGCCCAGATGTGCCTGCTCAATGGCCGCAAATACACCGTGGCCCTGATGCGCGAAGGCGAGCGGCATTTCCGCATTTCCTCAGACATCGGCGAGAACGCGCCGATCCCCTGGACCGCCTCCGGCCGCCTGCTGCTGGGCCACCTGAGCGACCAGCAAATCATCGACCTGATCGACTACGACGACTTCATCCTCCCGGACGGTCAGCGCCTGCCTCTGGAAACCTTCCTCGGACAAATCCGTCAGGCCACCCTCGACGGATTCTTCTCCTTCGACAGTGTCGCCGACACCTTTACCCACTGCTTTGCCGCCCCGGTTCGGGACGCCCAAGGCATCAGCATTGCGACCCTGTGCATCGTCGCCCCACGGGCCGATGCGATCAAAAACTACAACGACTACCGCCGGGTGCTGATCGACAGTGCGAACAACCTGGCCCGTCGCATCAACGAATAGGAAACCCTTATGTCTGCCTTCAATGCCGTTGAAAAAGGCGCCGCCGCCATCGGTGCACATCTGGTCCGTGACGTCAGCCTGCCAGCCCTGGTGTTGCACCGTGACGCCCTGGAACACAACATCCGCTGGATGCAGGATTTCGTCAGCAACAGCGGTGCGCAATTGGCGCCTCACGGCAAGACCAGCATGATGCCCGCGCTGTTCCAGCGGCAGATCGAGCAGGGCGCCTGGGGCATCACCCTGGCCAACGCCGTGCAGACCCGCGCTGCGTACGCCGGTGGGGTTCGCCGGGTGTTGATGGCCAACCAACTGGTGGGCGCGCCGAACATGGCGCTGATCGCCGACCTGCTGGCCGACCCCGAATTCGACTTCCACTGCATGGTCGACCACCCGGACAACGTCGCCGACCTGGGCCTGTTCTTCGCCGCCCGTGGCCTGCGCTTGAACGTGATGATCGAATACGGCGTGGTCGGCGGGCGTTGCGGTTGCCGCACCGAACAACAGGTGCTCGACCTGGCCAAGGCGATCAAGGCCCAGCCTGCGCTGGCCCTCACCGGCATCGAAGGCTACGAAGGGGTGATCCATGGCGAGCACGCCATCAGTGGCATCCGCGAATTCGCCGCCTCCCTGGTACGCCTGGCCGTCGACCTGCAAAACAGCGGCGCCTTCGACCTGGCCAAGCCCATCATTACCGCCTCGGGTTCGGCCTGGTACGACCTGATTGCCGAATCCTTCGAAGCCCAGAACGCCGCCGGCCGCTTCCTCAGCGTATTGCGCCCGGGCAGCTACGTGGCTCACGACCACGGCATCTACAAAGACGCGCAGTGCTGCGTACTGGACCGTCGCAGCGACCTCAACGAAGGCCTGCGCCCGGCGCTGGAGGTCTGGGCCCACGTGCAATCGCTGCCGGAGCCGGGCTTCGCGGTGATCGCCCTGGGCAAGCGCGACGTCGCCTACGACGCCGGCCTGCCGGTGCCGCTCAAGCGCTACAAGGCTGGCGTGCTGCCAGCCGAGGGTGATGACGTGACCGCGTGCAAGGTCACCGCCGTGATGGACCAGCATGCGTTCATGGTCGTCGCACCGGGGGTTGAGCTGCGCATTGGCGACATCATCTCCTTCGGCACATCCCACCCGTGCCTGACCTTCGACAAGTGGCAAGTGGGTAATCTGGTGGATGAGCAGTTGCAGGTGATCGAAAGCCTGCATACCTGCTTCTAGACCGAGTCGCGCCTTTCGCGAGCAAGCCCGCTCCCACATTCGACCGAGTTCCTTCAGTTGAAATGCATTCAAATGTGGGAGCGGGCTTGCTCGCGAAGAGGCCCTCCAGTACATCGAGAGACCCCAGGCATGAACACAAAACCCCGCATCGCCCTCATCGGCGAATGCATGATCGAACTGCAACACCGCGCCGACGGCAGCCTGCAACAAAGCTTCGGCGGCGACACCCTGAACGCCGCCGTCTACCTGCGCCGCGAGCTGGGTGAACCGAGCACCGTCGACTACGTCACCGCCCTGGGCGATGACAGCTTCAGCGATGCCATGTGCAAGCACTGGGCCGAAGAAGGCCTGGGCCTGGGCATGGTCCAGCGCCTGCCCGGGCGCCTGCCGGGTTTGTACTGCATCCAGACCGATGCCAACGGCGAGCGCAAATTCCTCTACTGGCGCAATGAAGCGGCCGTGCGCGACTGCTTCACCACACCGGCGGCCGAGCCGATCCTGGCAGCGTTGCCGACGTACGACGTGGTGTATTTCAGCGGCATCACCCTGGCGGTGCTGGGCGAAGTGGGCCGTGCGCGCCTGCTGGAAACCCTGGTCGAAACCCGCAAGCGCGGCGGCAAGGTGGTGTTCGACAACAACTACCGGCCACGCCTGTGGGCCAGCGTGGACGCCGCACGCGCGGCGTATCACGCGGTGTTGGCCGAGGTGGATATCGCCTTGCTGACTGAGGATGACGAACGCGCGTTGTTCGGCTATGAAGACAGCGAGCAGGTGTTTGCGGCGTACCCGACGATTGCCGAGGTGGTGCTCAAGCGCGGGGCGGATGCGTGTTTGATTCGCTGTGAGGGGGAGCGGTTCGAGGTGCCGGCGCTGGTGGTGGAGAAGGTGGTCGACACCACGGCGGCGGGGGATTCGTTCAGTGCGGCGTACCTGGCCAGTCGGCTCAAGGGCGGCTCGCCGCAGGATGCAGCACTGGCCGGGCATCGGTTGGCGAGCCGGGTGATTCAGGTGCCAGGTGCACTCATTCCCCGAGACTGACGCTGATCGTTCCCACGCTCCGCGTGGGAATGCAGCCAGGGACGCTCTGCGTCCCAAGAGCGGACGCAGAGCGTCAGGTGAGGCATTCCCACGCGGAGCGTGGGAACGATCAGCCATCAATCGCGGTAAAACACTTGCACCAGGTGATACCCGAACTTGCTCTTGATCGGCCCATGAACCACCTTCACGGGCTTCTTGAAGATCACCGCATCAATCACCCCCACCATCTGCCCCGGCCGCACTTCACCCAAATCACCGCCGCGCTTGGCGGAAGGGCAGGTGGAGTACTTCTTGGCCAACACATCAAACGCTTCGCCCTTGGCAATACGCTGCTTGAGCTGTTCGGCTTCCTCACTGGTTTTCACCAGAATGTGACGGGCTTGGGCTTTCATTGATCGGTCCTGATGTGAAACGGCGCGCGATTATGCCTGAAGTCAGGCCTCTGAGCTGATCATGCTGCGGATTTTGTTGGCCAGCAGGTCAATCGAAAACGGCTTGGCCACCATGTCCATGCCTTCCTCCAGGAACCCCTGGCGCTCGGCGGCTTTCTCGGCGTAACCGGTCATGAACAGCACCTTCAGGTCCGGCCGGTGTTGCCGGGCGATTTCCGCCAGTTGCCTGCCGTTCATCCCCGGCAAGCCCACATCAGTCACCAGCAAATCCACGCGCAAGTCGGACTCCAGCAACGGCAGCGCCGCCCGTGCATCCGCCGCCTGGTGTGCGGTGTAGCCCAGTTCATCCAGCACATTCACCACCAGCATCCGCACTGCCGGGTCGTCCTCGACCACCACCACGGCTTCGCCTTCCAGCGCTACCGGGGCTTCGCCCTGGGTAGCGGGCGTGGTCCGCTCCAGTGCCGTGCCATGCAGGCGCGGCAGGTACAGGCGCACGCAGGTGCCCTGGCCCGGTTCGCTTTGGATGGTCACGTGGCCGCCGGATTGCTGTGCAAACCCATAGATCATCGACAGCCCAAGCCCGGTACCCTGGCCGATGGGCTTGGTGGTGAAGAACGGGTCGAAGGCCTTGGCGAGGATTTTCGCGGTCATGCCGGCGCCGTTGTCGCTCACGCCGAGCATCACATAGTCGCCGGCCTTGACCGGTTCCAGGGTGGTGATGTCGGTGCCGTCGAGGTAGCTGTTGGCGGTCTCGATGCACAATTGCCCACCGTCGGGCATCGCATCGCGGGCGTTGATCACCAGGTTGAGCAGGGCGTTTTCCAGCTGGCTGGCGTCGGTGTTCACCGGCCACACGTCGGTGCCCAGTTGCACCTTGAGTTCGATGTGCGCGCCCTTGGTGCGGCGGAACAGGTCTTCCAGGGACGCCACCAATTGATTCGGGTCGACCGGCTTGCGGTCCAGGGATTGGCGGCGGGAGAAGGCCAGCAGGCGATGGGTCAGCGCAGCGGCGCGATGGGCCGAGGACACGGCGGCGTCGGTGAAACGGCCGATCTCGTCGCTGCGCCCGGCGGCGATATAGCGTTGCATCAGGTCCAGGCTGCCGATGATCCCGGTGAGCATGTTGTTGAAGTCATGGGCGATGCCGCCGGTGAGCTGGCCGACCGCTTCCATCTTCTGGGCATGGCGCAGGGCGTCTTCGGCACGCTCGCGCTCGAACATCTCGTTTTGCAGGCGCTGGTTGGCTTCGGCCAGGGCCTGGGTGCGCTGGCTGACGCGCTCTTCGAGGTTTTCGTTGAGGTGGCGCAGGGCTTCTTCGGTAAGTTTGCGCTCGGTCTCGTCGATCACAAAAATATAGAAACCGTTGACTGAACCGTCAGCGCTGAAACGCGGCAGGTACTTCATCAGCGCGTGGCGTGGCCGCCCGTCATGGTGCGGGGTGACGGTGACAAAACTGCAGGCCTTGCCCTTGAGCGCCGCCTCGATCTTGTCGACGCGCCCGGCATAGATTTCGTCGCCCACGACTTCGCGGATGCTCTTGCCGTACAACTCCTGCGGGGTCATGCCGTACCATTCCAGATAGGCACTGTTGTTCAGGCGAAAACGCTGCTCGTGGTCGACATAACCGATCAACACCGGCATGGCGTTGATGATCAGTTGCAGCTCGGTCTGGCTTTGGCGCAGGGCCTGTTCGGTGTGCTTGCGCTCGGTCAGGTCGAGGGCGGCGCCGAGAAAACGCGCCGGTCGGCCATGGTGGTCCTTGTAGCAGCGGCCCCGGGCAAACACCCAGCGCACTTCGCCGTCGGCGCGCTGCAGGCGGTATTCCTCGGCGTACTCGGTGCCGTGGGTGATGCAGTGCTTGATGCTGCGGGCCACCATGC
Source organism: Pseudomonas sp. P7758 (assembly GCF_013386485.1). NCBI lineage: Bacteria > Pseudomonadati > Pseudomonadota > Gammaproteobacteria > Pseudomonadales > Pseudomonadaceae > Pseudomonas > Pseudomonas sp. P7758. Next base: position 30,010 of record NZ_JACARS010000153.1, read on the forward strand.
CACGGTCTTCGGGGTGCACGCCTTGCAGGTAGTCGCTGATGGGCAGCAGGTCGGCGTCGCACGGGTCAACACCGTGCAGTTGGGCGAAATGGGCGTCGGCGATAAAGCGGTCTTCGCCGATATCCCAGTCCCAGGTGCCCACGGCATCGGTGGCGGCCAGGGCCAGCTGCAGGCGTTGCTCGGTGTTGCGCTGGGCCTTGAGGCTGTTCTCGGTGCGCTGCTGCAGTTCCAGGGCGATGCGCCGGCGCTCGTTGGTTTCGATGGCGGTAATCAGGATCCCGGCGACCTCGCCACGTTCGTCGCGGATCGGGCTGTAGGTCAGGTCGAGCCAGATCTCGGTGTCGCGGTCGTTGCGCTGCAGGACGAAACGCTGCTCGGTGAAGGTGCGCACCTGGCCCATGAGGACGGCGCTGTAGATCGGGTCGGTAAACGGCTTGAGCTCAGGCCAGATCAGGTCAGCCGGTTGGCCGAAGGCGGCCGGATGCTTGTTGCCCGCCAGCATTGCGAAGCCGTCATTGTAGATCTGGGTGAGTTCGGCGCCCCACAGCAACAGCATCGGCATCGGTGAATGGATCACGATGTCCACGGCTGTACGGAGGCTTTGCGGCCAATCAATGGCGTCACCGAGGGGGCTTCGTGCCCAGTCCAGCCGCGCAATCAGTGCTGCGGCCTCGCTGCCGGTGGGTGATACGTTCATGAAAATGCCCTGCGCGTAACGCTTGAAGAATGACAAAAGCCGATTATCCCGTGAGGAGTGATCGGCTTTCCACCCTCGAAAAATAGCATGCTTGAGGGGTTTGTCTTCAAATGAGTGCTTAAAGGCTAAAACGTTTCATCTTTCTGCCAGCTCCCGGCGATCACGAAATTGCTCCAGCGCCTCGGGGTTGGCCAGTGCGTCGGTGTTCTTCACCGCCTCGCCATGCACCACGTTGCGCACCGCCAGCTCGACGATCTTGCCGCTGATGGTGCGCGGGATATCCGTCACCGCGAGAATCTTCGCCGGCACGTGGCGCGGCGTGGTGTTGGCGCGGATCACCTGGCGGATCTGCTGCTCCAGGCCGTCGTCCAGTTCGATGCCATCGTTGAGGCGCACAAACAGCACCACCCGCACGTCATCCTGCCAGCGTTGGCCGATGGCCAGGCTTTCCAGGACCTGAGGCACTTTTTCCACCTGGCGATAGATCTCTGCGGTGCCGATGCGCACGCCGCCGGGGTTGAGCACGGCGTCCGAGCGGCCATGGATCAGCAGGCTGCCGTTGGGCCGCTGTTCGGCGTAGTCACCCTGGGCCCACACGCCGGGGAACTGGCTGAAATACGAAGCCCGCAGTTTTTCCTGGTGCGGGTCATTCCACAGGCCGATGGGCATTGCCGGGAAGTGCCGGGTGCACACCAGTTCGCCTTTTTCGCCCACCAGCGGGTGGCCCTGGTCGTCCCACACTTCGATAGCCATTGCCAGGCTCTTGCACTGCATCTCGCCACGGCGCACCGGCAGCACCGGGTTGCCGATCACGAAGCAGGACACGATGTCGGTGCCGCCCGACATCGACGACAGGCACAGCTCGGGCTTGATCTCGCGGTACACGTAGTCGTAGCTCTGGGGCGACAGCGGTGAGCCGGTAGAAATCAGGCCCTTGAGGCTGCCCAGGTCATGGCTCAGCCGCGGTTGCAGCCCGGCCTTTTCCAGGGTGGCGAGGAACTTCGGGCTGGTGCCGAACACGCTGATTTTTTCCTGGTCGATCAGGTCCATCAGGCGTTCCGGCCCCGGGTGAAACGGCGAGCCGTCATACAGCACCGCCGTGGCGCCGATGGCCAGTACCGACACCAGCCAGTTCCACATCATCCAGCCGCAGGTGGTGTAGTAGAACAGGCAGTCGTCCCGCGACAGGTCGGCGTGCAGGCCGTGTTCCTTGAGGTGGGTGAGCAGCACGCCGCCGGTGCCGTGGATGATGCACTTGGGCACGCCGGTGGTGCCGCTGGAATAGAGGATGTACAGCGGATGATCGAAGGGCACGGCGACGAAATCGGGCTCACCGCCGGGGCTGTAGAAGTCGTTCCAGAGCGCGACGTTGGCCCGGGTCTGATACTCCTCGGGACGCGCCTGCGGGCGGGCATACGGCACGATGATCAGTTGTTGCAGGGACGGCAGCCGTTCGAGGATTTCATTGAGCTTGCTGCTTTGGTCGATGACCTTGCCGGCGTAGCGGTAACCGGCGCAGGTGATCAGCACCTTGGGTTCTATCTGGCCGAAGCGGTCGATCACGCCCTGGGTGCCGAAGTCCGGCGAGGAGCACGACCAGATGGCGCCGAGGCTGGTGGTGGCGAGCATGCCCACCAGGGTTTGCCAGGTGTTGGGCATGCACGCGGCCACCCGGTCCCCTACGCCCACGCCGGCCGCCCGCAGGCTGCGTTGCAGGCCGGCGACATGGCGGGCCAGTTCGGCGTAGGTCAGTTGCTCGCGCTGGCCGTCTTCGCTGATCGCGACCACGGCGGGGTGATCGTCGCGGCGGCGCAGCAGGTGTTCGGCAAAGTTCAGGGTAGCGCCGGGAAACCACTGGGCGCTGGGCATCTCGGCGTCTTCGATCAGCACCGCGCTGGGCGGCGTGCGGAACTGCACCTCAAAAAACTCGACAATCGACTGCCAGAAGTCCGGGCGCTGGTCGATGCTCCACTGGTGCAGGGCCGGGTAGTCGCCGATCTGCAAGGCATGGCGATCATTGATGAAGCGCCGGAACTGATCCATCCGGGTGTTGTGGATGCGTTCGGGGGAGGGTTGCCAGAGTATTTCGGACATAAGGAAATCTCTTTTTTATTATCTGATCTATCTAACGACACCGATCAAAATGTGGGAGCGGGCTTGCTCGCGAATGCGGTGGGTCAGTTCCAGATGTGTTAACTGATACACCGCATTCGCGAGCAAGCCCGCTCCCACATTTGAGCTGCGGTGTCTTGGGAATCGTCGTTTACTGGGCCAGCCAGCCACCGTCGATATTCCACGCCGCGCCCCGCACCTGGCTGCCGGCTTCGCTGCACAGGAACAGCACCAGCTCCCCCAATTGCGGCGGTGTCACGAACTCCAGCGACGGCTGCTTCTCCGCCAGCAAATCCTGCTGTGCCTGCTGTGGGTCAACTCCGCTGGCAATGCGGTCATCAATCTGCTTCTGCACCAGCGGCGTCAGCACCCAGCCCGGGCAGATGGCATTGCAGGTGACATTACTCTGGGCGGTTTCCAGGCCCACCACCTTGGTCAGCCCGATCACCCCGTGCTTGGCAGCGACGTAAGCCGCCTTGCCCACCGAACCCACCAGCCCATGCACCGAGGCGATATTGACGATCCGCCCCCAACCCTTGGCTTTCATGCCCGGCAGGCTCAGACGCGTGCTGTGGAACACCGACGACAGGTTGATCGCAATGATCGAATCCCAGCGCTCCACCGGGAATTCGTCCACCGGCGCCACATGCTGGATCCCGGCGTTGTTCACCAGAATGTCGATGCCGCCAAACTCGCGCTCGGCGTAGGCGATCATCTCGGCGATCTGCGCCGGGTCGCTGACGTCGGCCGGATGATGCCCGACCTTGCCGCCGAAGGCCTGCACCTGGGCGATCACCGCGCTGGCATCGCCGAAGCCGTTGAGGATCAGGTTGGCGCCGGCCTTGGCCAGGCTCAGGGCAATGCCCAGGCCGATGCCGCTGGTGGAACCGGTGACCAGGGCGGTCTTGCCGTTCAATGTCGTCATATCAACCTCACACAATGCCGGTGGCGTAGAAAGTACCAATCACCACGAACACCGCGAGGGTCTTGATGATCGTGATGCCGAAAATATCTTTATAGGCTTCGCGGTGGGTCAGCCCGGTGACCGCCAGCAGCGTGATCACGGCGCCGTTGTGGGGCAGGGTGTCCATGCCGCCGCTGGCCATGGCCGCGACCCGGTGCAGTACTTCAAGGGGGATATTGGCCGCATGGGCCGCTGAAATAAAGCTCTCCGACATGGCCGCCAGCGCGATGCTCATGCCGCCCGAGGCGGAACCGGTGATGCCGGCCAGCAGGGTCACGGTAATCGCTTCGTTGACCAGTGGGTTGGGAATGCCCTTGAGCCAGTCCGCCAGCACCAGGAAGCCCGGCAGCGAGGCGATCACCGCACCAAAACCGTATTCCGAAGCGGTGTTCATCGCCGCCAGCAGCGCGCCGCTGACGGCACTCTTGCTGCCCTCGGCGAGCTTGCTGCGAATCGCCGAGAAGCCGAACACCAGTACCACGATAATCCCCACCAGCAACGCCGCCTGCACCGCCCAGATTGCCGTGAGCTTGGCGACTTCGGTCTGCACCGGCGCGCTCATGCCCGGCAGGCTGAGGGTGTGGGTCTTGCCGTACCACAGCGGAATCCAGTGGGTGAACAGCAGGTTCATGATGCCCACCAGCAGCAGCGGCGACAGGGCGATCCAAGGGTTGGGCAGCTTGATGTCTTCGGCGGTTTCCGGCTCGTTGCGCAGCTCGGTCCCATAGCCTTCACCGGCGCGCTGGGCCTTGTTGCGCTGGCGGGCCAGGTACAGCATGCCGGCGCAGAACACGAAGATCGTGCCGATCAGCCCCAGCCACGGCGCGGCCCAGGCGGTGGTGTTGAAGAAGGTGCTGGGGATGATGTTCTGGATCTGCGGCGTGCCGGGCAGGGCGTCCATGGTGAACGAGAACGCGCCGAGGGCGATGGTCGCCGGCAGCAAGCGCTTGGGGATATTGCTCTGGCGGAACATCTCGGCCGCAAACGGGTACACCGCGAACACCACCACGAACAGCGACACGCCGCCGTAGGTCAGCAGGGCGCACACCAGCACGATCACCAGCATCGCCTGGCGCGTGCCGAGCAACTGGATCGCGGCGGCGACGATTGAGCGCGAGAAGCCGGAGATTTCAATCAGCTTGCCGAACACCGCGCCGAGCAGGAATACCGGGAAATACAGCTTGAGGAAGCCGACCATTTTCTCCATGAACACCCCGGTGAACGCGGGAGCGACGGCGGAAGGGTCGGTGAGCAGCACAGCGCCGAGGGCGGCGATGGGGGCGAACAGGATGACGCTGTAGCCACGGTAGGCGGCCAGCATCAGCAGCGCCAGGGCGGCGAGGGCAATGATCACACTCATGGTGTGTCTCCATCTGATTGTTATTTTTGTGGGGGTGAGGCGGTGGGGAGGGGCTTTAGCGAGATGTGTGCCAAGT
>NZ_JACARS010000154.1:0-49772 GCF_013386485.1 Pseudomonas sp. P7758
GGTGTTGCGTTCAGCGCTGGGCCAACCAGTAGTCGTGCAACGCACGGGCGGCCGGTTCGATAGCGGCTACCCGTTGCTGATGGGCATTTACATCCAGATCTGCCGGCAGTTCAAAGTTGTCCTGCTCGGCGCACCAGGAAATCTTTTCCAGTTGCCCGGCCTGTTCGGCAGGCAGCTCTGGCCAGTTGCCGATAGCGGCGCCACGGATATAACCAAAGCACCATTCTTCCGCCAGGGTCAGTGGCTGGTCCTGATGCTCGGTTTCCTCGAAACGTGCCTTGAAACCCTGGGCGTCGGTCGCCAGTTGCGTGGCAATGGCGTTCATATGGCGCACGCACAGTTCAAGGAACTGGCCAGCTTCTTCCGGGCTTTCCCAATCCGGGTTCTGCCCACCAAAGATACCGGGGAACCATTCGGCAACCTCCACCTGCGCGGGGCTTGAAACCAGGGCGGTGAAGTAACCGTCGAGCTCGGCCAGGTTCAGCACCGAATGGTCGTCGCCGTACTTGAGCAGGGTGTCGTCGATGAACTCGAAATCGGCGGGGGCGAGGGGTTGGTCGTGCATGGGCATATCCTTTGTGCGTGGAACGCCGCTGATGGGGCGGCTTAAAGCGCGGAGGATGGCGCGTGTCGGGGTTTTAATCCAGCTTCTTCAACGCTTTTCCCACAGGACGCACAGCTTGCTCATGCACATCGAACCTGCCACCGCGAGAATGATCGGCACCAGGAAGTCATGGTCGATGCGGGTGAATTCCGCCACCAGCACGATTGCCGTCAACGGCATGCTCATGCTCGATGCCAGGAACGCCGCCGCACCGATGATCGCGAACGCCCCCAGCGGCACGCCGGGCCACAGCAGGCTCCAGGCGCCGCCGAGGATGATGGCGAGCAGGGCGCCGTTGGCCAGCGCCGGGGTCAGCAAACCGCCTTCGGCACCGGCGCGCAGGCTGCTCGCCGTGATCAGTACCTTGACCACCAGCAGCACCGCGGCAAGGCCGATGGTCAGCTCATTGTCAAAGCCCAGTTGCGCCGGGCCCTTGCCGTTGCCGAGGATCTGCGGCAGGAAAATCGCCAGGCCCCCGATGATCGTGAAGTTGATCAACGACAGTACCGGCAACCGCCAGCCACGGGCGGCGTTGCTGCGGGCCGCGCCGGTCAGCCGGTTGAATCCGTAGGCGGCCAGGCCAAACACCGGCCCGCAGGCCAGCGCCCAGGCGATCAAGCCAGGGCTGAGCACAAAGTGCGGCACCACGTATTGCGCCTCTGCGCCCAAGCCAATCCAGGCCACCGATGCACCGATGGCCGAGGTGGCTAACGCAATCACTGCCGCCGGCCAACTGAACACACCCACCAACACTTCGAGCACAAACACCGCGCCGCCCAACGGCACGTTGTACACCGCCGCCAGCCCGGCGCCTGCACCGCAGGCGACGATCAGCCGGTGCATGTCCGGCGCCAGTCGCGCCCGTTGTGACAACCAGGTGGCGGCCAGCGCGCCGACTTCCCGTGGCGCCACTTCACGGCCCAATGGCGAGCCGAGGGCCACAGTGATGATTTGCAGCACGGCGTGGGCGAGGGTGGTCTTGGGCGGCATGATCGGTGCCTGGGCGGAGACCGCTTGCTTGATGCTCACCAGTGGCCGGCCATAGCGGTAGATCAACCACCAACCCACACCGGCCACCAGGCCACAGGTGATCAGCACCAGCACCCGGCGTTCGGGCGCGGCGGCGGTGACGCCGAGCAAAAAGGTTTCATGGCTGATCAGGCTGTCGAGGCTGTAGCCGTAGGCCAGATGCTGGATGCCGTGCAGCAGCAAGGCGAGGAGCATGCCGCCCAGGCCGGCGCCGATGCCGGTGAAGATGACGACGAGTGCGAGAATCAGCAGCGAACGGGTTTTTGAGGGCATGAAGGGTCCAGGGAACCGGGTTTTCGAGCCCGATTCTATAGCGCAATGGTGACGCCATAGCCCCGAGATGTAATGCACATGCGCGAACTGGCCTTCCACAACATTGCATTACGTTCAGATTACTTTAACGGCCCGGCCAATTGCCTGAATCGGACCTGTCGGCTTGCCGGTTTTCGACCCGCCGGGATTTTCCAGGGTCAGTTCAAACAGCTGGTTCGGCGCCAGTGGCGGGAGTTTGTCCAGGGGCACAGACAAGGTCTGCCCAGGCTTGACCAAGCCCAGCGACACCGGGCCTTGCCAGTCTTCGCCCTTGGTCCAGAACTGCAGCGTCTTGTCTGCCGGTACTTCCATGATGCCCAGGGGAATCAGCTGGATTTCCTGGGTATTGCTCGCCTGGATTACCCAGCCCGGCGCCTGGTTTTGCGGGGCTACCAGCACCACCACATAAGCGGTCGGGTTGATGGCGGCCGTACGGGTCAACAGCAGTGTCGCCAATACCAGGCTCGCCGCGATGCCGGCGCCGGCCAGTCCGCGCCACAACGCCAGCCTGTTCCACCATGAGACCGGCGAGTCCCGGGTGGCTGAATGCCCCAGGCTGCGCTCGATGCGTCGCCATAAATACACCGAAGGCGTTGCCGGGGCGGCCTGTTCAGTCAGTGGCAGCAGGCGCTGTTCCCAGGCGTCTACTGCCGCACGCATGTCGGTATCGGTGGCCAGGCGCTGTTCCACCTCGGTGCGTTGCTCGGTGGGCAAGGTGCCCAGCACATATTCGCTGGCCAGTTCGTCGATGCTGTTCATGCCATGCACTCACGCAATGCCGCGAGGCTGCGTTTGATCCACGCTTTCACGGTACCCAGCGGGGTGCCGAGTTTGTGCGCGATTTCGCTGTGGGAATAACCGTCTACATACGCATGCAGGATGCAGTTGCGGCGGGCCGGGTCGAGTTGTTCGAGGCAGCTGTAGATTCGTCCCGAGTGCGCCTGATAGTCGAAGGTGTTGGTGGGCGCTGCGCTTTCATGCTCTTCGCTGAGGGGCACTTCGCGTCCATTGCTGCGCACGGCATTTAGCGCCAGGTGCCGGGTCACGCTGTATACCCAGCCGCGGGCCGAGCCTCTGTGCGGGTCAAAACTGGCCGCGCCGTTCCAGACCTTGATGAAGGCGTCATGCACGATATCTTCGGCCACCGCCTTGTCACGCACGATGCGCAACGCGACCCCCAGCAGCCGGCTGCTTTCCTGTTGATACAGCCGGCGCAAGGCCGGTTGTTCGCCACGGGCGCAGGCCAGCAGGCAGGCTTGATAGTCAAAATCGGCTTCAGGCAAAGACAGGTTTCCAGGTGGAGGCCCCGGCGGTGAGCCCGGGGCGCTTTCGCAGCAGCGTAGACGAATCTGGTCAGTTGGCCGCCCAGAAGATGTAGTCGGCCTGGTACTTGACCACTTCCTGCTTGCCCTTGTTGGCCACCGTGCATTCCGTGCCTGGCGCCACGCCGCCCTTGAGGGCCACCCGCTGGATATACGCGACGCCACTCATCGCGCCCTTGCCTTCGGCGGGGTTGGCCTTGACCAGTTGATAAGGCAGGTTGCCAGGGCTGGACGGCGCCACGGCCAACTGGGTGCCGGTGACTTTCGAACCATCCTTGGCCTGCCAGGTGGCCGGCGGGCCGAAGTAGCTACCGACCTGCTGGCCGCTGCGGTCATTGAGCACCGCCTTGGGACCGACGAAAAACCATTCGGTCTGGCCGGCAGCATTGGCCTTGTCCCGGCATTCGTAGGTGATTTCGCCGACTCCGGTGGTTTCCATGGTCACCTTGTGGCCGTCCGGCACCTTGATGCTGTCGGGTAAACCGGTCTGGGCAAAGGCAGTCGGTGCAGCGGCGAACAGGCAGGTCACGCAGAACAGGGCTTTGGCGTTCATCGGTGTCTCTCCATAAGGGCAGCAAGGCGCTGCTACCTGTACTACCCACGGCACGCGCAAACGGATGCAGCGATTAGAAAATAAATCTTCAAGGGCGCACACTGTGGGCCCCCGCACTACCAGAGGAGAGATTGACGATGACCGGTGTTCACAAGTCTGCTCAACAGGGTTTCTCTACTCAGGCCGTCACGTACGCCCAAGGCCGGCCAGACTATCCACGGCAACTCACGGGTTGGCTCACCGACGCCCTGCAGATCAATCCCCACTCCACGGTCATCGACCTGGGCGCCGGCACCGGCAAGTTCACCCGCTTGCTCAGCACCGTGGCGCCGACGTTGATCGCAGTGGAGCCGGTGGAGGCAATGGGCGCGCAGTTGCACAAACTGCTGCCCCAGGTGCGCCTGCTGTCGGGCACCGCTGAAGCCATCCCCCTGGAGGCGGCCACCGCTGATGCCCTGGTGTGTGCCCAGGCGTTCCATTGGTTTTCCACGGAAGCGGCCCTGGCGGAAATTCACCGGGTGCTCAAGCCGGACGGTCGCCTTGGGTTGATCTGGAATGTGCGGGATGAGTCGGTGGACTGGGTCGCGGCCATCACCGAAATCATCACGCCCTACGAGGGCGACACACCGCGCTTTCATACCGGACGTTGGCGCGAGGCCTTTACCGGCGAGTATTTTTCCGCCCCCGAAATGACCTGCTTCCCCTACAGCCATGTCGGCAGCCCCCAGGAAGTGATCATGGACCGCTTCCTTTCCGTGAGCTTTATCGCCGCATTGCCACCGGCAGAAAAGGCGCAGGTGACTGAGCAGTTGCAGTCGCTGATCAACACGCATCCGGCCTTGCGCGGCCGTGAGACGGTTGCGTTTCCGTACCAGACCCAGGCTTATCGCAGCCAGCGGCTGACCGGAAAGGCATAAAGTCAGATCGTTTTGATATAAGTAGTTATAAGAAAAATCGCTATGCTGCGGCCAGAATTTTATAAGGCCGCAGGTAGTGGTAATGGATGTAGGTAATTTTGGTTTCTCGATTGCTGGCCTGATTGTTGGATTTATCGTGGGAATGACCGGTGTAGGCGGGGGCTCGTTGATGACGCCGATCCTGCTCTGGTTCGGCATCAACCCGGCCACCGCCGTGGGCACCGACCTGTTGTACGCCGCCATCACCAAGTCCGGCGGGGTGCTGGTTCACAGCAAGAATCGCAACATCGACTGGACCATCACCGGCTGGCTGACCCTGGGCAGCGTGCCCGCCGTGTTGCTGACCTTGTGGTTTCTCAAGAGCCTGGACACCGACCCCGCCGCCTTGAACGCGGTGATCAAGCAGTCCCTGGGCGTGGTCTTGCTGCTGACGGCCACGGCGATCCTGTTCAAGAACAAGCTGTTGGCCTTTGCCCAGCGGCATGCCGGCGACGACTACAAGATGGCGCCGCGCAACCTCAATGCGCTGACCATCATCACCGGCGCTGTCCTCGGTACCATGGTGGCCCTGACCTCCATCGGCGCCGGTGCCCTGGGCACGGTGGCGCTGTTTATCCTGTACCCGTTCCTGGCCACCAAGCGCCTGGTGGGTACCGAAATCGCCCACGCCGTGCCGCTGACCCTGGTCGCCGGCCTCGGCCACGCCAGCATGGGCAACATGGACTGGACCCTGCTGGGCTTCCTGTTGCTGGGCTCGCTGCCGGGGATTTATGTCGGCAGCCACATGGCCGGCAAGGTCCCGGACGGGATATTGCGTCCTTGCCTGGCGTTCATGCTGGTGATGATCGGCTTCAAGCTGGCGTTTTAACGCGCCGGCCCATTGCCGATCTGCCACACAAACGGCGGCTCGGTGCGGTTGATCACCCAGTCGCCGACAATCCGCGCCTTGTAGATCACCGGGTTGTGGGACGACACGGTGCGGGCGTTGCGCCAGTGCCGGTCGAGGGCTTTGCCCTGGCGCACATCCGAAGCCCCCAGTGCGTTGAACAGTTCAGTGGTGGCGCGCTGGATCAGTTCCGAGACCACCACCTGCGCCGTGGCTGATTCGATTTCGGCGGTCACATTGGCTTCGCGCTCCACGGCATCGTCCCCACCGAACCGCGCCACATAAGCCCGCTGCGCTGGAACTGCGGCTTTCAATGCGCTGGCTTCGGCCGCATACACCAGCGCTGCAACTTCACCCACCACCTGCTGAATCTGCGAGTCCTGGCTCACATGGGCGGCATTGCCATGGCTGTAGATTCGTTTGCGGCTGCGGACCTGATGCGCCACATCCTTGAGGGCTGCGCGGCCGATGCCGGCGAGGGTGGCGAGCAGCACCAACTGATAGAACGCGGTCTGGTATTTGAAACGCGTGGCAAAGTCGATGACGTTTTCCGCCTCCACCACCGCATCGGTAAAACGCGAGGTGCCGCTGCCGGTGGTGCGTTGGCCAAAGCCGTCCCAGTCATCGCTTTGCACCACGCCGGGCTGGCGGGTGCGGGTGGCGGTAATCACATCGCCGCCGGTGTCGCTGCGTTGGGCGTAGACGTCGATCCAGTCGGAAAACAGGCTGCCGGTGCTGTAGAACTTTTCACCGTTGAGTTTCCATTTGTCGCCGTCGGGGCTGACTTTAGTGACGACATCGCCGATGGCCACGCTGCCGATTTCGGTCCAGGCGCAGCCCACGATGTCACCGTCGACAAAGCGTTTGAACCAGAGGTCTCGCGCCGCGCCGGGTGCGGCATTCAGGCGGTCTTCGGCAAACGCGAAGTGCCCGCGCAGGGCCTGGGGCACGTTGGAGTCGGCTTCGGCCAGTTCGATCAGCAGTTCGAATAGCTGGGGCAGGGAGGCGCCGCCACCGCCGTATTCCACCGGGACGCGCACGGCGCCAAAGCCGGCTTGCTTGAGCCATTGGATCGGCTCGTAGGGCAGGGCGCGGGTTTGTTCGCGCTCTACGGCACCCTCGGCGATGCGCTGGAAAATCGGCCGGAAGCGTTCGGCCAGGGCGTGATAATCGACGCCGGTGGACAGTGGATTGATCACGTGATGTTCGGTCATGGGGACGGTTCCTGGGCAGTGAGATAGGTGAGCTATTGCACGGTCCATGCCGGGCGCGAAGGCACGTATTTACGGGACGGGTGCCGATTCAACTGTTGTTCCTGCAACAGCAAAACGACAAACCGCTGCAATCCATGACAGCTCGGAGCAGGCTGCTTTTCGCCTGTTTCCGCGCTCGAAGGCCGGTAGTGCGGGCCTCTCACGCCCACTGGCACAGTTGCTGCTCCACACCTCGTACATGCCAATCCGCGAGGTACAGTCCAATGAGTCAGCAAGCCGTCAAATTTGCCTACTGGGTGCCCAACGTCAGCGGAGGGCTGGTGGTCAGCAAGATCGAACAGCGCACCCACTGGGGCATCGACTACAACCGCAAGCTGGCGCAGTTGGCTGAAGAAGCCGGCTTTGAATACGCCCTGACACAGATTCGTTTCACCGCCGGTTATGGCGCCGAATACCAGCATGAGTCGGTCGCGTTCAGCCACGCGTTGCTGGCGGCCACCACCAAGCTCAAGGTGATCGCGGCAATCCTGCCGGGCCCCTGGCAACCTGCGCTGGCGGCCAAGCAACTGGCAACCATCGACCAACTCACCAACGGCCGCGTTGCCGTCAATATCGTCAGCGGCTGGTTCAAGGGTGAATTCCAGGCCATCGGCGAACACTGGCTGGAGCACGACGAGCGTTATCGCCGTTCCGAGGAATTCATTCGCGCCCTGAAAGGCATCTGGACCCAGGACAACTTCACCTTCCGGGGTGATTTCTACCGCTTCGACAACTACAGCCTCAAGCCCAAGCCCCTGGGCGAGCCCCACCCGGAAATCTTCCAGGGTGGCAGTTCGAGGGCCGCGCGGGACATGGCGGCACGGGTATCGGACTGGTACTTCACCAACGGCAATACCCCGGAAGGCATCAAGGCCCAGGTCGATGACATTCGCGCCAAGGCGGCGGCCAATAACCATTCGGTGAAAGTCGGTGTGAATGCGTTTGTGATCGCCCGCGACACCGAGGAAGAAGCCCGCGCCGTGCTCGCGCAAATCATCGAACAGGCCGACCCGGAAGCCGTCAACGCGTTTGGCGATGCGGCGAAACAGGCGGGCAAGGCGTCACCGGAAGGTGAGGGCAACTGGGCCAAGTCGACCTTCGAGGATCTGGTGCAATACAACGACGGCTTCAAGACCAACCTGATCGGCACCCCGCAGCAGATTGCCGAGCGCATCGTCGCCTTGAAGGCGGTCGGCGTGGACCTGGTACTGGCCGGCTTCCTGCACTTTCAGGAAGAAGTGGAATACTTCGGCAAGCGTGTATTACCGCTGGTGCGCGAACTGGAAGCCAAGGCCGGGATCAAGCAAGTCGCCTGAACACCACCACCGCTGCCCGCAATTTGTTATTGCCGAACCGGCACATTCGCTCGAACTCCCCATGGCTGACCGGCAGATGCTGGCAGTCCATGGGCTGGCGGTGCTGGCTGTGATCCACGTCCGGGTCGTGCAGGTACACGAAGTCTTCGTCGCAGTCGGTGACGATTACCCAGTGGGGCGACTTGGAGCGGGTCAGGCGGTAGCTGCTGATCAACACCAGCGGCTGGCCGCCTTCGCGCAGCACCTGGGGTAAATCCAGCGGGCCGCCGAGCACTTGCTCAACGTCGCTCAAGGCCAACTCTTCCTCGAAGGCGTCATGCACCAAACGCATGACGTCTTTTTTATGCTGATCACGCACCCCGTCGAGAAACAACGGCCCGCTGACATTGACCTGCATGCGCACGCGAAAGCCCCGGCGCCAGGCGGCCAGCGCCAAACCCTGGGGGCTGCAGCCGCCATGGCCGGCGGTCATGAACACGGTGGTTGCCTCGCGCCAGATCTGCAGTTCTTCCCGGCGCTGGGCCACCCGCGCAGGTTCCAGGGCACCCATGGCCATCAGCAGGCTGGCGGCGCCGCAGGTGAAGTCGGTGGTTTGCTGGTAATAGGGCACGCTCAAGGCGCGCGCGTCCTGGTGCTGGAGGATGCGTTTCTCCAGGCGCAGGGCCGGGGCGTGGTCTTCGTAGTAGTCGTTGACCAGGGCAAAGCGCCGGTAGCCGTTGCGCTCATACAGGGCGATGGCGCCGGGGTTGTCGGTACGCACTTCCAGGCGCAGGTAGGCGCAGTCATGCTCCACCGCACAGGCTTCGATGCGCGTCAGCAGTTGTTTGCCCAGGCCCAGGCCCCGGGAAAACTCGGCGATGGCGATGGAGTACAGGCGCGCCAGCGAGGTGCCACGGTGGAACAACACCAGGGCGTAGCCCAGCAATTCGCCGTGTTTTTCTGCCACCAGCAGTTGCCCGTGGGCGCGACTGACCATCCACTGGAAGCTGCGGGTGGAGAGCCGGTCCGTGGTGAAACAGTGCTGTTCCAATGCCACCAATGCAGGCACGTCATCGGGTGTTGCAACGCGAAAGGAAAGAGCCATATGACCGCCGTAAAAGTTGCGTAACGAAACGGGACTTCTCTAAAAGATCGTGCTTAATAGAAAAGGTCTAGTTCTCTAAAGCGGATCAATCAATATGTCAGCGGTACAAGGTCATTGGCGTGAAGTATCCGAGCAAACAGTGGCGGCGACAATAACTTCCAACGGTTATTTTTCCAGCCCTCCCAAGAGTGCAAGTCAAGTAGTAATCATTGTCGAGCGCAAGGAAGACTGGGCCTCGTACTTCCCCAGCGAAGACATCGTCACCGCCCAGGAATACCTTGAGCAAACCCGGGAAAACGAGACGGGCAAGCGCGTGCAGGTGATCAACCTGTGCCGCAGCTACAAGTACCTGGGGCACGGCTATTACTGCTCGCTGCTGGCCGAGGCGCGGGGGCACAAGGTGATTCCGTCGGTGCGCACCATCAGCGAACTGACGAAAAAGTCCCTGTACGGCCTGGCCCTGGATGACCTGGATAAAACCCTCGATAAAGCCTTGAGTCATCATCTCTACAGCAACACCGAAGGCTTTACCCTGACACTTTACTTTGGCCGGACCAATATTGAACCCTTGCAGGATCTGGCCCGCCAATTGTTTGAAGCGTTTCCCTGCCCGATCCTGTTAGTTGAGTTTCGCAAGAATAACGGCTGGCACATCGAAGGCATCAAGTCTGGCGTATTGCACAAGTTGCGTGATGACCAGGAAGACCAATTCGCGAATGCCCTGGACAACTTCAGCCGCAAGATCTGGCGTCAACCGCGCTCCCGCCGTCTGGCCCGCTATGACCTGGCGATCCTGCACGACCCGCAGGAACAACTGCCGCCGTCCAACGCCCGCGCCCTGGAAAATTTCGTCCGGGTCGGCAAGGGGCTCGGCATCGACGTGGAACTGATCGAACGCAAGGACTACGCCCGCCTGGCCGAATACGACGCCCTGCTGATCCGCGAGACCACCAGCGTCGACAACCACACCTACCGCTTCGCGAAAAAGGCCGAAAGCGAAGGGCTGGTGGTGATGGACGACCCGGCCTCGATCCTGCGCTGTACCAACAAGGTCTACCTCACGGACCTGCTGAAAAGCCATCAACTGGGCATGCCCGCCACCGAAATTCTCTACAAGGAGCGACCCGAAGATTTCGAACGGGTGGGTGAGCGCCTCGGCTTCCCGCTGGTGCTGAAGATCCCCGACGGGTGTTTCTCCCGCGGCGTGATCAAGGTCGAAAGCCAGCAAGCGCTGCTGACCGCCACCGCCGAACTGTTCGAGCATTCCGTGTTGCTGCTGGCCCAGGAATTTTTCTACACCGAGTACGACTGGCGCATCGGCGTCCTCAACCGCAAACCGATCTTTGCCTGCCAGTACTTCATGTCCAAGGGGCATTGGCAGATCTACAACCACAAGGCCATCGGCCAGGACATCAACGGCGAGTGCCGCACCCTGGCGGTTCACGAAGCCCCCAAGGCGGTGGTGGAACTGGCGGTAAAAACCGCCAACCTGATCGGCGACGGCCTGTACGGCGTAGACCTCAAGCAGTCCGGCGACAAGGTGGTGGTGATCGAGGTCAACGACAACCCCAACATGGACGCCGGCATCGAAGATGCCTACCTGCAAGACGACTTGTATTCCCTGGTACTGGAAGAGTTCGTGCGACGCCTGGAGTTGAAGCGTCAAGGCCAGGTGTGGTGACGCGCGATGATCCAGCGCTTTGAATTAACCGATGGCAAGTTGTACAACAGCCTGGGGGACGGCGGGGATGTCTTGCTGTTCAGCAATCCTGACCCCCACGAGCGCAAGTACCTGCGCGACTGCTACAAGCTCGATGAACACGCCCTGGCTTCGGCGCTGGACCCGGACGAAGTGTCGCGCATCGAGTTCCACCCCGATAACCTGTTCCTGATCTGGAAGCGCCCGGAGAACTATTCCGGCGGCGGCAACCTGGTGTTTGAAGTGTCGTCCTGCGGCCTGTTGTTTTCCGGGGACCAACTCCTGGTGATCGCCACCGACGACAGCCAGCTTTCCGGGCTGGGGGCGCGCCGGCCATTGCGCACGCCGCTGGATGTGTTGCTGGACTTGCTGCTCAACAACATCCATCACTACCTGGGCCACCTCAAGGTGATCAAGATGGTCGCCCGGGAACTGCAGCAGCAGTTCAATGCATCGATGAGCAATCGCCACCTGATGCAGATGTTCAACCTCAGCGAAAGCCTGATCTATTACATCAACGCCCTGCACAGCAACGGCGCGGTGCTGACGCGCCTGCGCAACCATGGGGAAAAGGAACATTTCAGCGCTGAAACACTGGGCCTGATCGATGACCTGATTATCGAGAACAACCAGTGCTACAAGCAGGCGGAGATTTACTCCAACGTGTTCTCCGGGCTGATCGACGCCCGGGGCAACCTGATGAACAACAGCATGAACAACCTGCTGCGCAAGCTGACGCTGATCAACGTGGTGTTCCTGCCGTTGAACCTGATCGCCAGCGTGGGCGGGATGTCGGAGTTCAGTATGATGACGGCGGGTACGCCGTGGTGGATTTCGTACCCATTGTTCATGGCCGCGATGGGACTCGGGGCGGGGTTGATGGTGCTGGGGTTGAAGCGGATTGCGGGGAGTGGTGACAAGGCAGTATGACTAAAATCCTGAATATCACTGAGGTCTAAATGTGGGAGCGGGCTTGCTCGCGAAAGCGGTGGATCAGTCACTGTAGATGGCGACTGTCACACCGCTTTCGCGAGCAAGCCCGCTCCCACAGGGGATGTGCGCCATTCAGACGTCCGGCTGCAACGTCAGCACCTCAAACCCATCCCGCGTCACCGCAACGGTATGTTCCCACTGCGCCGACAAGCTGTTGTCCCGCGTCACCACCGTCCAGCCATCCTTCAAGCTGCGCACCTTGGCGCTGCCCTGGTTGAGCATCGGCTCAATGGTAAACACCATGCCTTCACGCAGTTCGAGCCCGGTGCCGGGGCGGCCGAAGTGCAGGACCTGCGGGTCCTCGTGCATCTCGCGGCCAATGCCATGCCCGCAATATTCACGCACCACGCTGTAGCCGTTGCTCTGGGCATGGTTCTGGATGGCGTAGCCGATATCCCCCAGGCGTGCGCCGGGCTTGACCTGGCGGATGCCGGCCCACATCGCTTCAAAGGTCATTTCCACCAGGCGCCGGGCCTTGGGCGAGACATTGCCGATCATGTACATCTTGCTGGAGTCGGCGATATAGCCGCCTTTCTCCAGGGTGATGTCGATGTTGACGATGTCGCCGTCCTTGAGCACGGCCTTGGCGCTGGGCATGCCATGGCACACCACCTCGTTGATCGAGGTATTGATGCAGAAGGGGTAGTCGTACTGGCCCAGGCTCGCCGGTCGCGATTGCAGGTCATTGCGGATGAAGGCTTCGACGGCGCTGTCGATCTCCAGGGTCGACTGGCCGGCGGCGACAAAGCCGTCAAGCATGGTAAACACCTGGGCCAACAGGCGACCGGATTCGCGCATCACCGCGAGTTGTTCCGCCGTCTTGATCATTGCGCGCGCCCCCGGATCAGGTCGGGTTTGTCCAGCAACAGCTTGTTGATCAGGTCGTTATAGGCTAGGTGCGGATTGAGCTCGGCGAGCAGGCCGATCTTGATCCAGAACTCGGCCTGGGCGTTGATGGAACGGTCCATGGTGGCGCTGGCCAGACGGAGTTGTTCGTGCAATTGGTCGGTGATCTTGACGATGCCCATAAGCTTCACTGTGCAGGGTTGATATACAAAGCGTATACGTTTCGTATGCTTCGCGTAAAGCCTGGCGTTTCGCCATTGACTTGCCGGATGGCGCCGGTTAATTTTGATTCATGACATTTCAAACCTTTCGTTGCCAGCCAAGCATTATTACCGCCATTCCTCATTTGGCGGGATAGCACACGGCTGCACCCAAACCCGCCCTAGAGGCGGGTTTTGTTTTTCCGTCTCCAGGGCCTTGTAAACACCCAGGAGACATCCATGAGTACCCGCCCGGCGAGCCAGCCCCAAGATTCGGGATTGCTTGAGCACTACGTGAAGAAGATCCTGGCCGCCCCGGTCTACGACCTGGCGGTGCGCACGCCATTGCAGGCGGCGCCGGCGCTTTCGGCGCTGCTGGGTAATCAGATCCTGCTCAAGCGCGAAGACTTGCAACCGACCTTTTCCTTCAAGATCCGTGGCGCCTACAACAAGTTGGTGCAACTCAGCGCCGAGCAAAAGGCCCGGGGCGTCATCACCGCGTCGGCGGGCAACCATGCCCAGGGCGTGGCATTGGCGGCGCGGGAGTTGGGGATCAAGGCGACGATTGTCATGCCGTGCAGCACCCCGGAGCTGAAAGTGTTGGGCGTACGCTCCCGAGGCGGCGAGGCGGTGTTGCATGGGGCCAGCTTTCCGTTCGCCTTGGCCCATGCGTTGCAATTGGCCGAGGCCACCGGCAGTACGTTTGTTTCGCCGTTCGACGACCCGGACGTGATTGCCGGGCAGGGCACAGTGGGGATGGAAGTGCTGCGTCAGCAGCAGGGCCCGTTGGACGCGATCTTCGTCCCGGTGGGCGGCGGCGGGTTGATCGCCGGTATCGCGGCCTACGTGAAATACCTGCGGCCCGAAGTGCGCATCATCGGCGTCGAGCCCGAAGGCTCCAGTTGCCTGCTGGCAGCCTTGCGCGCTGGGAGCCGGGTGGTGTTGCCGAGTGTCGACAGCTTTGCCGATGGCACGGCCGTGGCCCAGATCGGCGCCTATGGTTTTGAAATCTGCCGGCACCATGTGGATGAAGTGATCACCGTCAGCAATGACGAACTGTGCAGTGCCATCAAGCTGATCTACGACGATACGCGCTCGATCACTGAGCCTTCAGGTGCCCTGGCTGTCGCCGGTATCCGCAAGTATGTCGGGAAGACTGGCCTCCAGGGGCAAACATGGGTGGCGATCAACTCCGGGGCCAATATCAACTTCGATAGTTTGCGGCATGTTGCTGAACGAGTGGCTGCTCAGACAGGTTAAACGTTTAACCTAAAGACTGTTTAATTTAGTTACATTCATCCGTTTGGATAGTGGTTATGAAGGCGTCAAAAAGTTTGTTGCGGGCACTTATAGCGAGCGGTCTTTCAATTTGCATGATGCCAAGGGAGGCTCATTGCAAGACGCATGAATCGACGGCACGTAATTTTGTCCGAAAGCCCCGATTTGTCTGGGGCGCAGGGCAGTGCGTATGGCGGCACGTTTAATGCTTTATAAGATCCTGTTACAACTCTGAATGAGCTACAAGCACGACGGTTCATACCTCAAACGGGAGGGTTGATGGCGGTCTGCCACGTAACTTATATAAGTAATGTCGTCGCTTATGAGGAAAGGATCCAACGCATTTCGAGCGAGCCTAGTACGCTGGGTAAGCAAAGCCGTCTGCCAGGGCTGGTCAGGCGCAAACGGCGAGCGTGTCACCGCGTTCGCCAGCCGTACGAATAAAGAATATTGATAACAATCGATTGGCAATCTCATAAAAGGAGAGGTCGGCCATGCTTTCGGATCTGGAATTACGCGGCATTATTGAAGGAAGTTTTCTGCCTAAGCGCTGTGAAGTCACCAAGGCGCCAGACGCCTCGCTGACGGTGAAGGTTTATCACGAGATCGACCATGACCGGGTCGACTTGGTGGTCACCGGCATTTGCGCGAACAAGCTCGACAGCAGTCGGGCGATCTGCAATTTGATTACCGAGTTGCGTGAAGACCTCAAGCACACCCACACCCATGCCCCGGCCCTCAAACGAGCCGGTGCGCGTCCTTTCTATTAAACGGACGTCTATTAAACGGACGGTTGAGCTTCAATCAGTGAAGACTTGCGGGCCTGGAGAAACGCCAGGCCCAACGCCGTTTCCGTGATCACCGCCAGCAAAATCCCCGGGCCCGCATGGCCGCTGATCCATTCGCTGATCCCCAACATCGCCAGCACAAAACAGCCGATCGCAAAGCCGGAGGTCATGGCATGCCGTGTCGCATCAGGTGGGGAATGGCGGGCGCGGTAAAACATGATGCCAATGGCCAGGAACAGCGCGGCGTTGCGTCGGGCGACCAGGCCGGTGGCACTGGAGTATTCAACACTCCACACCCACAGGAGCAGGTCCGGGCGCAAACCCCAGATCAGCGCGAGGGCAAAGCACAGCAGGGCAGTGAAGGTAGCGAGGGGACGGAAGTGCACTTGCATGGCGAATCCTTTCAGCCGTAACGAGCGCTCAAGGATACCCCTGTAGGAGCGAGCTTGCTCGCGAAGAACGCAAGGCCCGCGTACATTCAGGATGCCCGCGTTTCGCTGGAGTCTTTCGCGAGCAAGCTCGCTCCTACAAAAAAGCCGATCGGTTCAATTCTGGAAATCACAGGCTTCCGACAGTTTGCGATAGCCCACGTCCTGGACTTTCCCTTGACTGTCCACGAACTTGATATCGGCCTTGATCACCTTGCATTCATTGGTATCGGTTTCATGCATGGCAAGCACCTTCTGCACATCCATCTTCTCGCCGTAGTGATAAGGCGTGACGACGGGTGCGGTGTCAGCCTGCGCCATCCCCGTTACAGCCGTCAGGGCCAGTGCAGCACCGAGCATTAACGTACGCAGTTTCATGGTGTTTCTCCGCAAGTCGTTCGCAGGCTCAACAACGTGATGAGCCGCGGCCGCCCTGGGCAACGGTTGGAGCCGTGCGAGTGCGGTCGAATCAACTGTCTTCCCGGGGGATTAACCATCGATTAAGTGAGGCTTTACTGACAAAAGCTTCATCTTCATGGGGGCGTGGGCTGCGTGAGGGAAGCATCTATTACGCCTTTTTTTATCACCTCACAACCTGTCAACTCTGACAGTTGTCTGTCCTGGGAACTGTGCCATAACTAGGTTGCCCCGGCGCTTGAAACGTCTCACCCGCCGGCCATCAAACTGGCCTCCAAGGAAAGAATAGCCATGAACAATTTGATCAACCGCACGCTGGTTCTCGCGATGGCGGGTGCAACTGCCTATACAGGCGCTGTCAGCGCAGCAACATTCGTCGGTGAAGGCACGGCTGCCGGGAAGCAATGTGTTTCCTTGGCGGTCAACAACTCGGGCGTTGTGGTGGGTACCTGTACCCCGGGCACTACTTCGGGGCCATCCGTGGCGTGGGTCGCGTCCACGGCAGGCACTGAAGTTCCGCTACCGCCATTGGTGAGTGGCCAAGGCTGCACCGCCGTGGCTATAGACAATAACGGACAAATAGCGGGCTCATGCAAAATGGCAGACAATCGAGCCACCGCCGTCATCTGGAACAGCGCTACGCCGGGCGCTGCGCCGGTGGCGTTGCAAGCCGTCTCGGTATTGGGCACTGGATTACTGCCTGAGGCGCGCACTGTCATTAGTGCCTTCAACCAGAGCGATGTATTGGCCGGGGCGAGCTTAAGCGGTACCGGTGACGCAACGGCAGTGTTGTGGTTTTCCGGGAGTACAGCCCCGCTTCAAGTGTCCGCCCTGCACGACAACTGCTTTCCCGCCGACATCAACAACACGCCTATAAACGGTGTGCCCACCGTTGCGCTCGACTGCCCGAATCCTGCGTCTGGCAACACCGTCGCCAAAGTCGTGCAGAAAACCGGGCTACTGGGCACCTTGGTCACGACGCCCTTGACCACACCTGCCGGTAGCACGGGCTGCAGCGTAAGCAGCGTAAACAATGCAGTGCAGTTGCTGGGCACTTGCCACTTCTCGGCGCCGGATGTGCCCCAAGCCGTCTACTGGCCCAATCCAAGCGCCACGCCGGTTCAGTTGAGCAGCATCAGCGGTGTATCGGGGGCATCTCGAATCACCGGTTTGCGGTTGAACAATAACGGGCATGCCGTTGTGTCGTACCAGGACAGCAATGGCCATCATCTGTTGGCCTTCTGGACGCCTTCGTCGGGCAGCACTCAGTTGATTCCGCCGTTGGCAGGCGGCACACATATAGGCTTCGTGGATTTGAGTGATAACGACGTCGTGGCACTGACCAGCGAAAATGCCGGCGAGCATCACCAGGCCGCCACCTGGACTTCTGCGACGGGAACCGTGGCCATTCCACAGTTCGGCGGCGGTCAGGAAAGCGGTCTGACGGCGATATCCCCAAACGGCACTTATGTGGCAGGCGGTGCTGAAGACAGCACGGGCACCGACGATGCAGTCGTTGCAACGCTGCCATAGAAAAAGGCTCACCGGTTTACCGGACAAGTCTGATACAGCCAAGTTAATCGCTTTTGCTACCGTCGCCGCCAGGCCCATCAATCGGATGGCGTTGGCATTGGGTGGAGTTGGTTTGCAAAAGAAAATCGCAGCAGAGTTTCTTGGGACGTTCTGGTTGACCTTCTGCGGGTGCGGCAGCGCGATACTGGCCGCGGCGTTTCCGGAACTCGGGATCGGCTTCGCCGGTGTCGCCCTGGCCTTTGGCTTGACGGTGCTGACGATGGCCTACGCGGTGGGCAGTATTTCTGGTGCACACTTCAACCCGGCGGTGACCATCGGCCTATGGGTGGGGCGCCGGATGCCGGGCGTTGACGTGGTGCCGTACATCATTGCCCAAGTCGCCGGTGCGATTGTCGCCGCCGCCGTGTTGGCGCTGATCGCCAGTGGTCGTCCGGGGTTTGAAGTGGGCGCTTTCGCCGCCAACGGCTATGGCCAATTGAGCCCCGGGCATTACAGCCTGCTGGCCGCGTTGGTGGTCGAGGCGGTGGGGACGTTCTTTTTTGTGTTCATCATCATGCGTGTCACCGGCCCGGGTTCGGCTGTCGGGTTTGCGCCGATTGCCATTGGCCTGACCCTGACGCTGATTCACCTGGTGGCCATCCCCGTCACCAACACCTCGGTCAACCCGGCGCGCAGCACCGGGCCAGCATTGTTTGCCGGCGGGGAATACCTGATGCAGTTGTGGCTATTCTGGGCGGCACCGATAGTGGGGGCGGTGGTGGGCGCCATCGTTGCCCGGGCGGTTACCCGCGCTAGGGAAGCGTGAGCCTACCAGCTCATGCGTACCTGCGCATTACCGCTGAAACCCTCCAGCGTATAGCTGTCCAACTGGGTCTCCTCACATCTTCCAGAATTGCCTTTGTATCGACGGGCGTTGCGCCTGGAACCAACGTGGCCAACACGATCCCGTGCTGCGCAAACCAAGTATCCGGCTCATGCTGGCCACTTCAATAGTGCAAATTCACCCCTATGCGTGTATGTCCGACAGCTTTTCTCGCTCCCGTGCGGCAACTGATTCCATTTGCAGAGGTGCCGTTACAGAAACCCGCAGGGAATCCGGGTTGAGTGGCGCTCTTTTCTGGGCTCAAAGTTTTCAATGGGGCATAGGGTGCTACAGACTCAATGGACACATATTCCCATGCAATAGACTTCAGGTCTGTCGTGGTATCCAGTGGCGTTGCGCGAGCAACCGACGTGGCCAACACTATCCCTACGAACAAGCCAATCTTGATGTTTTTCATAAAATCTCCCGGCAACACAATGACGTCAGCGCCACTTCCTTGCGCACGAGGCGTAACCGGAGTCTTGACCCGAAAACCACGACTGACAACTGTCAAAGTTGACAGGTTGTGGAGGAAAGGAGAAAGGAGTAAATGAGTTGCCCCCGCAGCGCGCGGGGGCAGGCGGGGCTAGTTCAATTGCTGGCGGTAGGGCAGGTCCGGCCCGGTCTTGCTGCAGGTGAGTGCGGCAGCGCGGATGGCGAAGGTGAGCATGCTGCTGATCTGCTCGCGGGTCAGCCGTTGCAGGCCCTCTACCGAGTCCAGTTGCTGCTCGGTGAGCCAGGCAATCAACGCGGCCTGGAAGGTATCGCCAGCCCCAACCGTGTCCGCCATGACCACCTTGACCGCCGGGGCCGACCAGCTGCCGTGCTGGCGGCTGAACACCGTCGCGCCGTCGCCGCCGCGGGTCAGGAACACCAGTTGGCAACGGTGCTGCAACCAGCCCTGCAGGACGCTTTCCGGTGTTTGGCCGGGGTAGAGCAGGTGCAGGTCTTCGTCACTGACCTTGATCAGGTCGGCATGCTTGACCAGCTCGGCCACGCGGGCGCGCCACAGCTCGATGTTCGGCTCCGGGTTCAGGCGTACGTTGGGGTCGAGGCTGATCAGGCGCTTGCCGCTTTCCCGGCGTACCAGGGCCAGCAACGTGTCGGCAATCGGCTGCACCACCAGTGAGAACGAGCCGATGTGTACGCCACGCACTTCGTCGCCCAACGCCGGTAGATGCTCAAGTTGCAACTGGCGGTCGGCGCAGCCTTCACCGCGAAAGCTGTATTGCGGTGAGCCATTGGCGCCCACTGCGACCATTGCCAGGGTGGTGGGCGCTGAGAATTCCACGAGGTAATCCTCGCCCACGCCTTCGTCCTTGAGCACCTGCAACAGGCGTCGGCCCAGGTAGTCGTCGGAGATCCCGGCGAAAAAGCCCGTGTCGATTCCCAGTCGACGCAAGCCTACCGCGACGTTGAACGGCGAGCCGCCGGCAATCGCCTTGTAATTGACCCTGGATGCCTTGCCGCTGGCATCGTCCTCGCTGAAAAAATCAAACAGCGCTTCGCCACATACCAAATACATATTCGTTCGCTCTTAAAGGGATGCCACGTGCTGTTGATAACGCTCATAAGCCTGCTGGTAGGCGCTGACGCTGCCGGCATCCGGCAGTGTGCGGCTGGCTGCGTCGACGCTCACGCAGCGCTGGCACAACTGCGCCAGGCTTTCACCGGACTGGCACCACGCGGCCTGGATTGCCGCGCCCAGGGCTGCGGCTTCGCTTTGTTCGGTGCAGACCACTTCGGTGTTCATGATATCCGCGACCATCTGCCGCCACACCGGGCTTTTCGAGCCGCCACCGATCAGGCGGATGCTCTGGCTTTGCAGGCCGGTCTGGCGCAGCAGGTCCAGGCCATAGCGCAAGCCGAAGGTAGTGCCTTCGACCACGGCGCGGCACAGGTTGGCGCGGGTCAGATTGGTCATCGTCAGGCCGTGCAGGCTGCCGGTGGCGTGGGGCAGGGCGGGCACCCGCTCGCCATTGAGGAACGGCAGCATGCTCACGCCGTCGGCGCCGATCGGTGCCTGGGCCACCAACCCGTTGAACGCCGCCAGATCCAGGTCGAACAGCTCGCGGATGACCCCGGTGGCGTTGGTCAGGTTCATGGTGCAGATCAACGGCAGCCAGCCGCCGCTGGATGAACAGAAAGTCGCCACCGACGCCTGCGGGCTGACATTGGCCTGATCGGCAAAGGCGTACACGGTACCGGATGAGCCCAGGCTCATGGTGATCACGCCGGGGGCGATATTGCCGGTGCCGATGGCGCCCATCATGTTGTCGCCGCCGCCGCTGGACACCCGGGCGTTCGGGTTGATTCCCAGGCGCTCGGCGATGGCTGGCAGGATGGCGCCCACTGGCTGGTTGGCCTCGATCAATTCGGGCAGCGCAGCTTCCAGGCGCCCGTCGGGATCGATGTGGCGCAACAGTGCCAGGTCCCATTCACGGGTGCGCACGTTGAAATAGCCGGTGCCGGAGGCATCGCCGTATTCGGCGCAGGCGCGGCCGGTGAGCCAGTAGTTGAGGTAGTCGTGGGGCAGCAGGATATGCGCGATGCGTGCGAACACCTCCGGGTGCTGTTCGCGGGTCCACAGCAGCTTGGACACGGTGTAGCCCGGCGCGATGGCCACGCCGAGGCGTTCCAGGGAGCCGCTTTCACCGCCCAGGTGTTGCAGCAGGCGATCATTTTCCGGCGCGGTTTCGGTGTCGCACCACAGCTTGGCGGGGCGCAGCACCTGGCCTTGGTCATCCAGCAACACCAGGCCGTGTTGCTGGCCGGAAACGCCGATGGCGAGGATGTCCTGGCCGTCCACCCCGGCCTGTTGCAAGGCGCGGTGAGTGGCTTCGGTAAACGCGTCCAGCCACTCCTGGGTGTGCTGTTCGCGGCGGCCATTGGCACCGCTGATCAGCGTGTGGCTGGCGGCGCCCAGGCCCAGGACTTTGCCGCTGCTGGCGTCCAGCACGATGGCCTTGGTGCCCTGGGTGCCGCAGTCGATGCCGAGGTAGAGGTTTTGCTGGGTCATGGTAGGTCGCTCAGCATATTGTTATGGAGAACTCGGTCAATGTGGGAGCGGGCTTGCTCGCGAATAGGGTGTGTCAGTTATGCAAATATTGACTGATCCACCGCTTTCGCGAGCAAGCCCGCTCCCACATTTTTGATTCGGTTCCGTCAGTTGAGGTTGGCGAGCAGCCGCTCCAGCGTTTTGCTCACACCCACATCCTGCAGGCTCTCGAAACACCGCTCAAACGCTGCCACAAACTCGGGCGAGTTGGGAATAGCCGTACCAAAAATCTCTTCCACCCCCAGCAGCCGCTTGCTGATCAACGCATCTTCCGTCACCAGCCCCTGGCAAAACTCGGCGCGAGGGTCTGGAATGCGGTAGATCACCCCATTCTCATCCACGCCTTTCAAGTACAACGCCCAGGCCGCCACCACCAGCGCAGCACGCTCGGTCTCGCGACCATCGGCAATCAGGCGGTTGATGGTCGGTACGGTGAACTTGGGAAACTTCGACGAACCATCGGAACACACGCGCTCCAGCTGGTCGGCAATCGCCTGGTTGGAAAAGCGGTCCACCAGGGTCTGCTTGTATTCGGTCAGGTCGATACCCGGTACCGGCGCCAGGTTGGGCGTGACGTCCAGGTCCATGTAGGCGCGCATGTAGGCCACGAACAACGGGTCGTTCATGGTCTCGTGGACGAAGCGATAGCCCTTCAGGAAGCCCAGGTACGTCAATGCCAGGTGGCTGCCGTTGAGCAGGCCGATCTTCATCTCTTCATACGGTGTCACGTCATCGGTGAACTGCACGCCCACCGTCTCCCACGCGGGGCGGCCGTTGACGAACTTGTCTTCCAGCACCCACTGCACAAACGGCTCGCAGACCACCGGCCAGGCGTCGTCGATGCCGTGATCGTCATGCAATTGCAGGCGGTGCGCGGTGCTGGTCATTGGCGTGATGCGGTCGACCATCGCATTCGGAAAGCTCACGTTGGCCTTGATCCACTCGTGCAGGTCGGCGTCATGCAGCGCGGCGAAGGCCAGCAACGCCTTGCGGGTCACGGCGCCGTTGTGGGGCAGGTTATCGCAGGACATCACGGTAAACGCCGGCACCCCGGCCGCCCGGCGCTGGGTCAACGCCGCGCAGATAAACCCGAACACGGTTTTCGGCGAGCCCGGGTTGGCCAGGTCATGCTGGATCTGCGGCAGGTGGGCCATGAACTCGCCGTTGCTGTCGTCGATGCAGTAGCCGCCTTCGGTGATGGTCAGCGAGACGATGCGAATCTGCGGGCTGGCCAGCTTGTCGATCAACGCCTGGGCGCCGTCTTCGGCCAGCAGCATGTCGCTGATGGAGCCGATCACGCGCACTTCGGTGTCGTCGGTGTCGCCCAGTTCATACAGGGTGAACAGGTAGTCCTGGCCGGCCAGGTCGTCCCGCGCCTTGCGGTCCTCGCTGCGCAGGCCCACACCACAAATGCTCCAGTCCAGGCCTGTGCCGGTATTCATCAAGGCATCGGTGTAATACGCCTGGTGGGCGCGGTGGAACCCGCCAACGCCGATGTGCGCGATGCCCTGGCTGGTATTGGCAATCGCATAGGCCGGCAGTTGCACTTCGGGCGCCAGTTGCGTGAGGTTTTGCTTGTTCAGTTTCATCGGGAAATTCTCGCGAAATCAGGCGGCGGCGCGCAGTGGGCGGGCCACGGCAACACCCTCAGCGTCGAACAGATGGCATTGGGTCGGGTCCAGGTACAGCTGCAGGGTCTCGCCATACTGGCTGGCCATGTCGCCACGGATCCGCAGGGTCAACGGCTCCTTGCTGGCGGTAATCACGTGGCAGAAGGTGTCGCTGCCGAGGCGCTCGCCGACGTCGGCGGTGACGGTCAGGGTGGCTTGCCCCGGCGCGGCGATTTCCAGGTGCTCCGGGCGAATGCCCAGGGTCACGGCGCTGCCGACGCTCAAGCTCGCGCTGCTCAGGGGCAGGCTGATGCGGCCGCCGGCGTCCAGTTCGACTTCGCAGCTCTGTGGGTCAACGCGAGTGACCTTGCCCTTGAGGAAACCCATTTTCGGCGTGCCCAAAAAGCCTGCGACAAACAGGTTGGCCGGCTGGTGATACAGCTCCAGCGGCGAGCCCACCTGTTCCACGCGGCCGCTGTTGAGTACGACAACCTTGTCGGCCAGGGTCATGGCTTCGACCTGGTCGTGGGTCACGTAGATCATCGTGGCTTGCAGCTCTTTATGCAGGCGCGACAGCTCCAGGCGCATCTGCACCCGCAGGGCGGCATCGAGGTTGGACAGCGGTTCGTCGAACAGGAAGATCTTCGGGTTACGCACAATCGCACGGCCAATGGCGACACGCTGGCGCTGGCCGCCGGACAACTGCTTTGGCTTGCGCTCAAGCAAAGGGCCCAGCTCCAGGATACGTGCTGCTTCGTTGACCTTGCTCTCGACAATCTTCTTGTCGACGCCGGCCAGGTCCAGGGCAAACGACATGTTCTTGCGCACGCTCATGTGCGGGTACAGGGCGTAGGTCTGGAACACCATCGCCAGGTCGCGCTTGGCCGGGGTGACTTCGGTGATGTCGCGGCCATCCAGTTCGATGGTGCCTTCGGTGACTTCTTCCAGGCCGGCAATCAGGCGCAGCAGGGTGGATTTACCGCAGCCCGACGGGCCGACGAACACCACGAATTCCTTGTCGTTCACCTCAAGGTCGATGCCCTTGATGATGGAGAAGCCTTCGAAGCCTTTTTGCAGATTCTTGATTTTCAGGTTGGCCATGATGGGCCTCCGCTTCTAAATATTTTTGAAGGAGCCGTTACTTCACGGCGCCGAAGGACAAACCGCGGACCAGCTGTTTCTGGCTGATCCAGCCAAAGATCAGGATCGGCGCACAGGCCAGGGTCGACACGGCAGACAATTTGGCCCAGAACAAGCCTTCGGGGCTGGAGTAGGAGGCGATCAACGCGGTGAGCGGCGCGGCGTTGGACGAGGTCAGGTTCAGCGACCAGAACGCCTCGTTCCAGCACAGGATCAGCGACAGCAGCACCGTGGAAGCCAGGCCGCCCTTGGCGATCGGCAGCAGCACCCG
Source organism: Pseudomonas sp. P7758 (assembly GCF_013386485.1). Classification (NCBI taxonomy): domain Bacteria; kingdom Pseudomonadati; phylum Pseudomonadota; class Gammaproteobacteria; order Pseudomonadales; family Pseudomonadaceae; genus Pseudomonas; species Pseudomonas sp. P7758. The sequence goes on from NZ_JACARS010000154.1 coordinate 24,400, forward strand.
GACCATTTCCTGCCACAGGGTGGCGCCGTCCAGGCGGGCGGCTTCGAGGATGTCCTTGGGGATGTCCTTGAAGTAGGTGTAAACCATCCAGACCACGATCGGCAGGTTGATCAGGGTGTAGATGATGATCAGCGCAATGCGCGTATCCAGCAGGCCGAAGCTCTTGGCCAGCAGGTAGATCGGCATCAGTACGCCCACCGGCGGCAGCATCTTGGTGGAGAGCATCCACAGCAGCGTGCCCTTGGTGCGCTTGGTCTCGTAGAACGCCATGGAGTAGGCGGCCGGTACCGAGATCAGCAGGCACAGGGCGGTGGCGCTGAAGGAAATCAGCACCGAGTTCCAGGCGTAGCTGAAATAGTTGCTGCGCTCGTTGATGTGCAGGTAGTTCTCCAGCGTCGGCGTGAAGATGAACTGCGGCGGGGTGGCGAACGCGTCGATTTCGGTCTTGAAGCTGGTCAGCACCATCCAGAAGATCGGGAAGAAAATCAGGATCGCGATGGCCCAGGCCAGGGTGCCGAGCAGCACGCTTTGCAGGCGGCGGGATTGTTGAAGCGTCATGGCGCGGCCCTCAAGGCTTGTCAGTCAGGTTTTTGCCGATCATCCGCACCAGGATGATCGCCGCGATATTGGCGATGACCACGGCAATCAAGCCGCCGGCCGAGGCCATGCCCACGTCGAACTGCACCAGCGCCTGGTTGTAGATCAGGTAGGCGAGGTTGGTCGAGGCGTAGCCGGGGCCACCGTTGGTGGTGGTGAAGATTTCGGCGAACACCGAGAGCAGGAAGATCGTTTCGATCATCACCACCACGGCAATCGGACGTGCCAGGTGCGGCAGGGTCAGGTGCCAGAAGATCGCGATGGCGCCGGCACCGTCGAGGCGGGCGGCTTCCTTCTGTTCCTGGTCGAGGGACTGCATGGCGGTCATCAGCAGCAGGATCGCGAAGGGCAGCCACTGCCAGGACACGATGATAATGATCGACAGCAACGGGTAATGGGCCAGCCAGTCCACCGGCTGGGCGCCGAACAGCTTCCACACGTAGGCGAGGATCCCCGACACCGGATGGAAAATCAGGTTCTTCCAGATCAGCGCACCGACGGTGGGCATGATGAAGAACGGTGAAATCAGCAACACCCGCACCAGGCCGCGACCGAAGAACTCGCTGGCTTCCAGCAGCGCGCTGATCAATACGCCAAACACCACGCTGATCAGCAACACGCTGCCCACCAGCAACAGGGTGTTGGTGGCGCCGGGCAGGAAGCCCGAGTCGGTGATGAAGTAGGTGAAGTTCTCCAGGCCCACGAATTGGTTTTCGCCGGGGTAGAGCAGGTTGTAGCGAATCAGCGAGAAGTACAGGGTCATGCCCAGCGGCACGATCATCCACAGCAGCAACAAGGCCACCGAGGGGCTGACGAGGAACCAGCCGGGGTTGATCAGGCGGCTTTTACGCGGCTTGTCCGGCGTAGCGGTTTGCACTTGGGCAGTGGTGGTATTCATGGTGATCAGGACCGATTAGAGACAGGTACGCAAAGCCCCTGTAGGAGCGAAGCTTGCTCGCGAAAGTATTCCAGGCGCATCGCTGCGGTGGATGTACCTTTTTCGCGAGCAAGCTCGCTCCTACAGGTGTTGGGGGTTACTTGGGATAACCAGCCCGCTTCATTTCGCGTTCGGTGAAGGTCTGTGCATCCGCCAGGGCTTTTTCGGCGGTGGAGCCACCGGTCAGTGCGCTGGAGAAGAACTTGCCGACCTGGGTACCAATCGCCTGGAATTCAGGAATGGTCACCAGCTGGATGCCCACATACGGCACCGGCTTGGCCGACGGGTCTTTCGGGTCGGCGACTTTCAGCGATTCCAGCGTCACCTTGGCAAACGGCGCGGCCTTCATGTATTCGTCGCTGTAGGTCGATTTGCGGGTACCTGGCGGTACGTTGGCAATCCCGTCGGTCTTGGCGACCAACTGGCTGTATTCCTTGGAAGTGGCCCAGGTGGTGAACACCTTGGCAGCGTCCTTGGCTTTGGAACTGGTTGGAATCCCCAGGGACCAGGAGTACAGCCACGAAGTACCTTTGTCGGTCTTCTCGTGCGGGGCAAAGGTGAAGCCGACGTGGTCAGCCACTTTGCTTTGGGTCTTGTCGGTCACGAACGAGCCGGCGACGCTGGCGTCCACCCAGATCGCACACTTGCCGCTGTTGAACAGCGCCAGGTTTTCGTTGAAACCGTTGCTGGAAGCGCCCGGCGGGCCGGATTTCTTCATGTTGTCGACGTAGAAGTTCAGTGCGTCTTTCCACTCAGGCCCGTTGAATTCCGGCTGCCACTTCTCATCGAACCAGCGTGCACCGTAGCCGTTGGCCAGGGTGGTGATCAGCGCCATGTTCTCGCCCCAACCGGCTTTGCCGCGCAGGCACAGGCCGTACTGTTCCTTGTCCTTGTTGGTGAGTTTGGCGGCGAATTCGCCGATCTGGGTCCAGGTCGGGTGCTCGGGCATGGTCAGCCCGGCGTCCTTGAACAGGTCGGTGCGATAGTAGGTGATGGAGCTTTCGGCGTAGAACGGCAGGGCATACAGCGAGCCCTTGACGGAAAGACCGTCACGCACGGACGGGAAAACGTCGTCCAGGTCGTAGGAAGCAGGCAGGTCCTTCATCGGTTCCAGCCAGCCTTTGGCGCCCCAGAGTGCAGCTTCGTACATGCCGATGGTCAACACGTCGAACTGTCCGCCCTGGGTGGCGATGTCGGTGGTGAGGCGTTGGCGCAGGACGTTTTCTTCGAGTACCACCCAGTTCAGCTTGATCTCCGGATGCTCGGTCTCGAAGGTTTTCGAGAGCTTTTGCATGCGGATCATGTCGCTGTTGTTGACGGTGGCAATGGTCAGGGTTTGCGCGCCAAGACTGACGGCGCTGAGGGTCATGCAGGTGCAGGCAAGCAGAGCTTTGGCTGTGAACTTCATCGCGCACTCCATTTCTGCGCCCAGGGGCTGCAGAAGGACAGTTATTGTTGTTGTGTCTTCCACGACAGCTGGAAGAGTGTGCGTTGATTACAGCCTTCAATTGACGTGCTGACAAATCCTTGGGAGCACTTTTACTGATACTTTTTTGCACTGAGGCGGAAAATTGCTGAAACGATTCGCTGGGAGCGATCGGCTTCCTGCGTGAGCGCGATGCAAATGTGGGAGCGGGCTTGCTCGCGAAGGCGGTGAATCAGCCGACATTTGCGCTGCCTGACACACTGCATTCGCGAGCAAGCCCGCTCCCACACAAGCGGGTTCCCACAGGAACGCGCGTTTTCAGGCGAGGTTCTGCTCGGTTAACCGCTGCACCGCCAGGCGCCGGTAGTGCGAGGGGGTCATGCCCTTGAGCTGCTGGAAGCGGCGGTTGAAATTGGAGATGTTGTTGAAGCCTGACTCGAAGCACACATCGGTCACGGCTTTGTCACCATCGGCCAGCAGCTCGCAGGACTTGCTGATGCGCAGGCGGTTGACGAATTCGATGAAGGTGCGGCCGGTGGCTTGTTTGAATACGCGGGAGAAGTAGGTGGGTTTCATGCCGAGGTATTCGGCGACTTCTTCGAGGGACAACTCCCGCGCGTAGTGGGCAAAAATGTAGTCCACCGCGCGGTTGGTGCGGTCGATGCTGTGTTCATCCGCCAGTTGCGGCGTGGTCACGCCGGAGAGCAGTTGGTAGTCCTCGCAGGCACTGAGCACTTCCATCAGGATGAAGAAGTGCCCCAGGCGCGCCATGCCTTGGGCGTCCTCGATGCGCTGCATCAGGGTCATGGCCTGGGCGATGGTTTTCTTGCAGCGAAATTCGATGCCGTATTGCGCCCGTTCCAGCAGTGGCGCCAGGGTCTTGAGCTCGGCAAAGATATGGCTGCCGCCGTCGAACAGCTCGTCGGTGAAGTTCACCAGCATGTCGCGCTTGGGCACCACTTCGTCCTCAGCCACCTGGCTGATCCAGTTGTGGGGCAGGTTGGGGCCGGTGAGGAACAGGCTTTCCGGGTAGAAGTTGCCGATGTAGTCGCCGATAAACACCTTGCCGGAGCTGGCAACGATCAGGTGCAGCTCGTATTCCTTGTGGAAATGCCAGCGCACCAACGGGCACGGGAAGCCGTGTTGGCGATAGATGATGGACAGACCGTTGTGATCGTCCATCAGCTCGTAGGAAGGATCGGTGATTCTCGCTGCTCGGGTCATGCTGCAGTCGCTTTATTGTGGTTGCGAAAAGGATAATGCCCCCTTGCGCGCCACCTCGCCAGCGTCTGTGTCTACAGCGTACGGTTTTTCGCCTCGATCCACTGCGCCATGTACTGGGTACTTTTGTGCAGGTGGTGGCGCAGCATGCTGCCGGTGAAATTGTTCCGACGGTGCTCGGCCAACTGGCGGCGGCACTGCTCCAGGCGCTCCACCAGGGCCGGGCCGTGGAGGTCGTGGGCGTAACGGCGGGCCAGTAACTGCCGGCCATCTTCCTGGGCCTGGGTCCAGCGTGGCGGGTCTTGATACAACGCAACCGCCGCAGCCGCCAGTGCATTGGCGCTGTGTTCGACCACGCCGGGCCACGGTTCGCCCATGGCTTCGGCGCCAATCGGTGTGGTAACGCTGGGTGTGCCGCAGAGCATCGCGTCGGCCAGCTTGCCCTTGATCCCGGCACCAAAGCGCAGTGGCGCCAGGCAGATTCGCGCAGCGCTCATGACCTGCAATGCATCCTCGGCCCAATTCATCACGTGGAAGCCCTGGGCCGGGTTGTGCAGCGCGGTGGCCTTGGGTGGCGTATAGGCGCCGTACACGTGGAGTTGAGCGCCGGGCAGTTGCTGGCGGATCAGCGGCCACACACTGTTCTTCATCCACAACACCGCATCCCAGTTCGGCGCATGGCGGAAATTGCCGATGCTCAGGAAGTGGGCACGGTCCTCAAAGGGGGCAAAGGCTTCGGTGGGCGGCACCAGCATCAGCGGGCACCAGTGGAGAAGGGCAGCGGGCACCTTGAAGTGTTCGGTCAGCAACTGGATTTCCACATCGGAGATCATCAGGCTGATGTCGCAGCGGTAGATCGCGGCGATCTCGCGCTTGGCCAGGTCGGTGTCGGCCATGTCATCGAATTCGGCGGCCAGGTCCCGGCTGAACAGCGCGTCGAAGTCATCAGCTTCGGGGTGCGCCTTCAGGAAATCCTTGAGGCGCTGGTGGCGGGCGTCCCGCAGGCTTTGCAGGTCGGATGCTTCCAGCACCCGAAGAGCATTCGGGCAGGATTTTTCCACGCGCCAGCCGAACTGTTCTTCCATCATGAAACGGTCGAACAGCACGATATCCGGAGCCAATTGCTGGATAAACGCGTCGAAACTGCTGTTATTCAACTCGATCGCGCATTCGCGAATGCCCAGGGCGGGCAGGTCGGCCTTGTGTTCGCCGGTGACCGCCGGGCTGCTGAAGGTGATGTCCCAGCCTTGGGCCAGGAAACTCTCCAGAATCTGCATCATGTGCCCGCTGGCCGCCGAGGAGCGAGGCTCTGGCCAGACGTAGCCAATGACCAGGACTTTGGTGGCGGGCTGATTCATCGACAACGGATTCCTTGAAGGGCTGGGCAAAGGCGCGCAATTAAACCACAGCCCCTCAAGTTCCGGCGCACTCAGCGGAAGATGTTGACCGGCGTCGGCAGCGTCACCAACCCTACATAACCGTCCCAGAACTGCTTCTGGTCCACCGCGAAGACCACCTTGGCCTTTTGCGTGCCGACCGGCGCGCCTTTCTTGTAGCCCAGTGCCCGGCCATAGTCGGCGCCGAAGGTGGCATCCACGTCCACCCACAGCTCGCGGGATTCGGTGACGATCCCGGGATTCACGAGAAACAGTGCCGGCAGGCTGTCCCAGGTGAAGCTGTGGTAAGCCGGGTCCTTGGCGAACAGTGGCCCGAACTCGTGCTTGTACAGGTCGGCAATCGGGCCTTTGTGTGCGATCACCCGCTCATACACCGACTTGTCGAAGGTGACTTTCTCACAGACATCGTTGGGAAAAATCACGTGTTCGATGGGCGAGCGCAACACGATCTTCGCCGCCTCCGGGTCGAACCACCAGTTGAACTCCGCCGCCGGCGTGGTGTTACCCGGAATCTCCAGCGCGCCGCCCATGTACACGATGCGCTTGATCAGCGGCACGATGTCCGGGGCCGAGCGAATCGCCAGGGCAATGTTGGTCAGCGGGCCGACCGCCAGGATCGTTACCTCGTGGGGGTTGGCCCGTACGCTGTCGACGATGAACTGGGCGGCGGTTTCCTTGCGCAGCCTGGTGTGGGTCGCCAGGCCGTCCGGTGGCGCGACCAGTTGTGAGGCACTGGTTGGCCGCGGGTTCTTGAACGCACCCGGCCAGCCGGAACCGAACAGGGCTTTTTCCGCCTCATAGGTGGCGTAGTCATGCAGCAGCGGGTAGGCGGCGCCGGAATACACGCCGACTTCCTTTTCCACACCCATGCGTTCCACCGCCTTGAGGGCGTCGACCTGTTCCTGGTCGACCCAGGCGTTGCCGCTGACCAGGGTCATGCCCAGCAGGTCGATGCGTTTTTGCCCGTGCAGCTGGGCGAGCATGATAAAGGCCTGGCCGTCATCGTTGAGCACGTTGAAGTCGGTGTCGAAGATGACCTTTTCTGCGGCCTGCGCCGTACCGGCACACAGGCCCACAGCGACAAGCAGGGCACAGCGCTTGATGAAACCTTGCATGGAGACTCACCCGAAAAATTGTTGTTGTTAGCGGTTTACCAGCTTCGCCGGCAAGGCGATCACCAGGAAGCTGCTGAGAATCAGGCAGCCGGCAAAAAACCACAAGGCCCCTGCGCTGCTGCCGGTGACGTCAATCGCCACGCCCATCAACGAGTTGCTCACCAGGCCCGCGATGTTCGCCAGCGAGCAGGCCAGGGCAAAGCCGGTGGCCGCTGCGGTGCCTTTCAGGAAGGTCGCCGGCAGGCTGAAAAACACCGGCACCGCACCGATGATCGCCGCCGAGGCAATCGCAAACAGCGCCACGGTGGCGACCACGTTATGGGTGAAGAACGTACTGGTAGCCATCGCCGCCGCGCCGATGAAGAACGGCACGATGATGTGCCAGCGGCGTTCGCGGTGTTTGTCGGAGCTGGCGCCGATCAGCAGCATGCCCAAGAGGGCCGCCACGCTGGGCAGGGCCGTGAGGATGCCGATGTGGAAAGTGTCGGTAATCCCGGCGTTGCGGATGAATGTGGGCATCCAGAACCCCATGGCATAGGCACTGAGCAGGATCGAGAAGTCGATACCGCCGAGCATCCACACCTTGAGGTTGAAGAAGCCGTCGCGGAAGCTGTGTTTGCTGGCGGCACCGTCGGCGTCGTCCTTGCGCAGTTCGCTTTCCAGCAGGTTTTTTTCTTCCGGCGACAGCCACTTGGCTTGCTGATAGGTATTGGGCAGCGCCCAGAAGGTCCACACACCGAGCAGCACGCTGGGCACCGCTTCGATCAGAAACAGCCACTGCCAGCCGCGCAGGCCGGCCATGTTGTCGAAGTGGCCCATGATCCAGCCGGACAACGGGCCGCCGATCACGCTGGACAGCGGCAGGCCGATCATGAACAGGGCGATGATCCGCCCCCGGCGATGGGTGGGAAACCAGGTGGTCAGGTAATACAGCACGCCCGGCAGAAACCCGGCTTCGGCCGCACCCAGCAGGAACCGCAGGATGTAGAACTGGGTGGTGGAGGTGACCAGCATGGTGCAGGCCGACAGCAGGCCCCAGGTGATCATGATGCGGGCGATCCAGATCTTCGCCCCGACCTTTTCCAGGATCAGGTTGCTGGGGACTTCGAAGATGATATAGCCGACAAAAAACAGCCCGGCACCGAGGCCGAACGCGGTTTCGCTGAAGTGCAGCTGGTCGAGCATCTGCAGTTTGGCGAAGCCGATATTGATGCGGTCCAGGTAGGCCGCGAGGTAGCAGAAACACAGGAACGGAATCAGCTTCCAGGTGATCTTGTGGTAGAGCGTGTGGACCGGATCGGCGACCGTAGTCGCGGGCGCTGCATTCGCAATGGGCATTGGGGTGTCTCCTGGCGGTGACTTATGGTTTTTATACGGCCGCTTTTTCAGCACTTCGGAGTGCTGTGAAAGCGACTTCCAAAGGCAGTGACAGAAGACTGAGGTGGCCCTGTTGGAGGTGATCAAGTGTGGGAGCGGGCTTGCTCCCACATTCGACTGCATTCCAGCGTGGGCGCTCAGTTTTTTCCGGACCACGCTCTTTGTCGTGGTTCCTGTTGACGCGTTATTGCTCCTTGAACTTGCTCATCGCCTCCTGCTTGCTCACCACGTCGCCGTACTTGCTGTCGATATCGAACAAGTTGGCTTCATGGGGCGCCGGGTGGCGGTCGCCGACGCATTCGCGCACGACGATGGTACGAAACCCGTGTTGCACCGCATCCACTGCGGTGGCCCGGATGCAGCCGCTGGTGGAACAGCCGGCGAGCACCACGGTGTCGATGCCCTGGGCGTGCAGCATCGGGGCCAGGCTGCTGCCGAAAAACGCGCTGGCGTATTGTTTGGTGATGACCACTTCATTGGCCAGGGGCAGCACTTCGGTGCAGAAGGCGGCGAGGGGGTTACCCTCGACCATGTCTTTCATCACCGGGGCCTTTTTTACCCAGATACCGCCGTCGGCGAAATGGCCCGGATGGTAGCGGATATTGGTGTGCACCACGCTGATTCCGTGACGCCTGGCGCAGGCCAGCAGCTCGACGCTTTCGGCCACGGCGATGCGCACTTCGGGGGCAAACAGTGGCGCGCCTTCGGTGGTATAGCCTTGCATGAAGTCGATCATCAGCAGGGCGGATTTTTTGCCGAAGCCGATTCGGTTACCCCAGACGCCCTGGTAGTTGGCGTCGGCGGATTGTTCGCTCATCTTTCAGTCCTCGGTAATGGACAGTACACATAACCTTGTGGCGAGGGAGCTTGCTCCCGTTGGGCTGCGTAGCAGGCCTGTTTTTTTGGGGGCGCTTCGCACCCCAGCGGGAGCAAGCTCCCTCGCCACAAAAGCGTTTTTAGTAGGCGCCGGAGAGCAGGGCGCCGGCGCCGGGGACGATGGGTTCCAGGTCCAGGGCCTTGAGCATGGCGTAGGTGGTGGCGATGGCGGCGGTGAGCACCGGCAGGCCGGTCTGGGCTTCGACCTTCGCGACCACGGGCAGCGACTGCATTTGTACGCAGGCCGACAGTACGATTACGTCGACACCTTCCAGGTTCATCCCGGCAACAATCGCCGGCAGGTTGGCCGGGTCGTGGCGGGCCACTTCGAGGTTGTCGGGGATTTCCAGGGCGCGCCAGTCCACCACTTCAAAGCCTTCTTCGCGGATGTAGTTCACCACCAGTTCGGTCAGCGGTTTCATGTACGGCGCAACAATGGCGATGCGTTTGGCGCCCATGACTTTAAGGCCTTCGATCAGGGCGCCGGCACTGGTGATCACCGGGGCGTTGGCGTCGTTGTCGGCGGTGGCCTTGCGCAGGCGTTGCTCGGACTTGCGGTGGTAACCCAGCCCCATGGCCATGATCGCTACCAGGCAGGCGTAGCCCAGCACGTCGACCTTGGCGTCGGACAGTTCGATGGCGCAACGGTCGGACTCACCGTCCATGGCCGCCAGTTCTTCCTTGCGCACTTGCTTCATGCGCATGCGGCTGGAGTGAAAGGTGAAACGTTCCGGGCGGATCGCCTGGCGCGCGTTAAGCATCGCCGGGATCTCGGTTTCCATGGTGGTGTTGGAGCTCGGCACGATCTGGCCGATGCGGTAAGGCTTGAGCATGGTGGTCTCCGTTATGCAGTCAGGGGCTGGCCGAGGAAGTCGCCGAAGGCAGCGAAAAAGCCTTCAAGGTCGTCCCAGGGGATCATGTGTCCTGCATTTGGCACATGGGCGACCTGTAGGGTCGGCTGTAACTGTCGGACTTCCGCGACATCTTCGGCCTGAATTACACCGCCGCGTCCGGCAACAATCAGCAGGGCAGGAGCCTCCAGGTGCGGCAGGTCCTGATGGAAGTCGACGGTATGGAAGTCATTGAACGCACGCACGATCGCCGGCTCGTAGCAGGTGTGCAGCCATTCGGCGCGCAGTTGCAGTTGTTCGTCGGTCCAGGTGGCGCAGAAGGCGCGCATCGCCTCTGCATCCATGCCGACCTGGGATTGACGAATCGAATCGACGTACCACGGCAGTTTGCTTGGGTATTCGCGGCGACCCGGGCCGGACATCGGCGGGTCGATCAACACCACGCGGTTGACACTTTGTGGATGGCGCACCGCACTGCGTACGGCAAACCGCGCGCCCATGGAATGGCCGACCAGGTGATAACTGTCGAGCTTCAGGGCGTCGGCAAACGCGCCAATGTCATCGGCGCAGGTGTCGGCGCTGTAGTCCAGCTCCGGTCCGGTGGACGACAGGCCGCGACCGCGCACGTCCAGCACGTAGGTGTCGAAGTGCAAACCCAGGCGTTCGGCGACAAAACCCCAGGTAATCGCCGGGCTGGTGATGCCGGGAATCAGGATCAGTGCCGGGCCCTTGCCGCCGTAACGCAGGTAATGCTGGCGGATACCGTTGGCCTGGACGTTGCCGCCATAGAGAAAGCTGCTCACGCCGCCACCCCCGATTTCAGTTGCTGGGCGTAGAGGTCATAGCCGTAGACCCAGTCCGGATCTTCCTGGGTGCGCAGCCAGGTGTTGGCGTTGGACACGGCCTGCACCCGGGACGCGCGTTCCTTGCGGTTGGCTTCATACAGCTCGAACGCGGTGCGGTAGTCGCCGATCCCTGTTTCCTGCAGGCAGCGCGTCAGCATCGCGGCGTCTTCGATGGCCATGCCGGCGCCCTGAGCCATATGGGGTTTCATCGGGTGGCAGGCATCGCCCAGCAATACCAGGCGACCACGGCTCCACAACGGCAGCGGGTTGCGGTTGCGCAACGGCCATTTGGTCACGCTTTCGGTGGATTCGATCAGGGCCTGGACGGTCGGGTGGTAGCCCTTGAAGGCGTCGAACATCTCCTCCCGGCTGCTGTCGACGAAGGCGCCCTGGAAGTCCCATTCCGGGTGCGGCACGCCGGTGACGTAGTAGTACTCGTCGCGCTTGCCGGTGGTGTAGTAGACCATCATGTGCCGGTCCTCGGTCCACCACTTGATGCAGTCTTCGAACTTCAGGTCGTACTTGGCCAACTGGTCGCCACGGATCAGCGCACGGTGCGCGACCCAGCCGCTGTACAACGGTTTTTCGGCACCCAGCAGCTCTTCACGAATGCGCGAGTTGATGCCGTCGGCACCGATCACGATGTCGGCGTAGGTTACCTCGCCGTCGGCGAAAGTCAGGCGCACCTGGGTATCGGTTTCTTCAAGGGTTTCCAGGCGCTTGTTGAAGTGCAGGGTGCCGGGCTTGAGAGTGGACATCTGCAGCGCGTGCAGATCGCCGCGATGCACGGTGATGTAGGACGCGCCGTAGCCAGTCAGGGGAATGCGTGACAGGTAGTCGCCGGTTTCACCATCGCGGCTGAACCAGTGCTCGGGGTGCGACCCCATCAGGTCCAGCTGTTTTTCGATGCCCATGCGGCGGAAGATTTTCATGATGTTGGGGCCCATGTGGATCCCGGCACCCAGGCGGGAAAACTCCGGCGCCTGCTCGTAGATGTCCACGTCGAACCCTGCCTGTTGCAGCAGGGTGGCAGCGGCGGCACCGCCAAGGCCGGCGCCGACGATTGCGATTTTTTGTGTGCTTCCCATGGGGCGTGGTCCTCTTTTTCGAATAATGGCCGGCGGCGTCTGTCCGCAAGGTTTTTAAAGTGTATACGCTCATTTTTTCAAATGAAAAGCCCACGCCTGAAAAATTGTTTTTTTGGCCATATCGATCCCTTGTAACCGGTTATCTCCATATATAACTGGGCTTGTGTGGATTCGTAACGTTTTGGCGTGGTGCTTGCAGTCCATGATGAAATCAGTTCTTATCGTGATTAATTGGCGTATACGCTATAAAAACGCACTAGAGTGAAGCGCCCTGCAAGATCTTGGTGCAGCAGCTGAGGAGACAGGAAATGCCGGTAAGTGATTGCGAACTGACCCAGATGTTTGAGCATGTGTTGAAGCTCTCGAAGGTCGACCCGACCCAGAGCGTTGCCGTGCTCAAGAGCCATTACTCCGACCCGCGCACCGTGCGCGCCGCGATGGACGCGGCGCAGCGCCTGGGGGCCAAGGTGTATGCGGTGGAGTTGCCGTCGTTCAACCATCCCCGGGCGATGGGCAATGACATGACGGCCTACTGTGGCGACACTGCCCTGACCGGCAATATCGCGGCGCAGCGGGCGCTGGAAGCGGCCGACCTGATCGTCGACACCATGATGCTGTTGCACTCGCCGGAGCAGGAACAGATCCTCAAGACCGGCACGCGCATCCTGCTGGCGGTGGAACCCCCGGAAGTGCTGGCGCGCATGCTGCCGACCGAAGAGGACAAAGTGCGCGTGCTGGCCGCTGAAGAACTGCTGAAAAAAGCCCGCTCGATCCACGTCAAATCCCGCGCCGGCAGTGATTTCCGGGCGGCGCTGGGGCAATACCCGTCCGTCACCGAATACGGCTTTGCCGACGAACCGGGACGCTGGGACCACTGGCCGAGCGGCTTCCTGTTCTCCTGGCCCAATGAGGAAACTGCAGAGGGCGTGCTGGTGCTGGATATCGGCGACTTCGAACTGGCCCTGCGTTCGGCAAAAAACCGCGTCAATGCGGCCCAGGCGCAACTGCGCCAACGCCGGGACGATGAATCCCGCTACCAGCGCCTGGCCAATACCGGCGCCGTGTCGCGGCAGATTTTCGACCAGTCCGCCACCAACCTGCGGGTGGCCGAAGCCGAGCTGGCCTCCGCGCAATCCGACGCCAGCCAGATCGAAAACCGCCGCACCTACTCGGTGCTCAGGGCCGACAGCGACGGCATCATCACCGACGTGCGGGTGGACCGCGGCCAAGTGGTTGCCGAGGGGCAAGTGGTGGCGCGCCTGGCCCACGACGGCGCCCGGGAAGCCATCGTCAACCTGCCGGAAAACCAGCGCGACCAGGCTTCGCAAAAAGCCCTGGCGTTCCCCTTCGGCGCCCCTGAGCAAGCAGTGACCGCCACGTTGCGCGAGCTGTCAGCCAGCGCCGACCCGACCACCCGCACCTACCGGGCCCGCTATGTCTTGCATGGCCCCGTCGACCGCTTCGCTCTCGGCTCGACCATCACCGTGCGCCTGCAAGGTAACGGCCAGGCGCAACAGACCCGCGTGCCCATCGGGGCGCTGCAGGATGCCGGCAAAGGCACCGGTGTGTGGGTGATTGGCGCCGATGACAAGGTCAGCTTCGCCCCGGTCAACGTCGCCAGCCTCGGCCAGGAGGACGCGTTGCTGGACAGTGGCGTGGACCCCGGCCAAGTAGTCGTCGCCCTCGGCGCGCACCTGCTGCACAGCGGTGACGCGGTACGCCTGTTGCCGGCCCAGGTATTGGCCCTCAACCGTCAGCAGGAACACTGATAATGCGCGGGATCAACCTCTCCGAACTGGCGGTCAAGCATCGCGCGGTCACGCTGTTCCTGATCATCGCGATCCTCGCCGCCGGGGTCTTTGCCTTTGGCAAACTGGGGCGCGCCGAAGACCCTTCGTTCACCGTCAAGGTCATGACCATCACCGCCGCCTGGCCCGGCGCCACCGCGCAAGAGATGCAGGAGCAAGTGGCCGACCGCCTGGAAAAACGCCTGCAGGAGCTGGACTATTACGACCGCGTCGAAACCATCGCCCAACCGGGCTTCGTCTCGATGCGCATGACGTACCTGGAGTCCACCCGTCCCAGCGAGATCCAGGACCTGTTCTACCAGACCCGCAAAAAGCTCAGCGACGAAGCCGCGAAGTTGCCCAAGGGGGTGATCGGCCCGTTTTTTAACGATGAATACTCCGACGTGTACTTTTCCCTGTACGCGCTGGAGGCCGAACACCTGCCCCACCGGCAACTGGTGCAAATGGCCGAGGACATGCGCCAGGGCCTGCTCAATCTGCCGGGAGTGAAGAAGGTCAATATCCTCGGCGAACAGGCGCAGCGGATCTTCGTCGAGTTTTCCTATGAGCGCCTGGCCACCTTGGGCATCAAGCCCGAGCAGATCTTCGCCGCCCTCGCCGCCCAGAATGCCGTGGCGCCTTCAGGCTTTGTCGAGACCGCCGGGGCACGCGCCTATATCCGCATCGACGGGGCCTTCGACAGCCTGGCGCTGATCGAAAACGTCCCGCTGGAAGCCAACGGCAAGCTGCTGCGCATCGCCGATGTGGCCACCGTCAGCCGGGGTTATGAAGACCCGCCCAGCTACCGTATCCGTCATCAGGGCGACCCCTCGCTGATGCTCGGGGTGATCATGGAGAAGCACTGGAACGGCCTGGAACTGGACAAGGCCCTCAAGGCCCAGGAAGCGAAAATCCAGGCCGACCTGCCGCTGGGGGTCAACTTCGCCAAGGTCTCCGACCAGGCGAAAAACATCAGCCTGGCGGTCAACGAGTTCATGCTGAAGTTCTTCGTCGCCCTCGCGGTGGTAATGGTCATCAGCCTGCTGGCCCTGGGGTTCCGGGTCGGGCTGGTGGTGGCCGCTGCGGTGCCGCTGACCTTGTCGATCGTGTTTGTGATCATGCTGATGACCGGCCGCGAATTCGACCGGGTGACCCTGGGCGCGTTGATCATTTCCCTGGGCCTGCTGGTGGACGACGCGATCATTGCGATCGAGATGATGGTGGTCAAACTCGAAGAGGGTTTTGACCGGATCCATGCGGCTACGTTTGCCTGGAGTTCCACCGCCGCGCCGATGCTCACCGGCACCCTGGTGACGATTATCGGCTTCCTGCCGGTGGGTTTTGCCCGCTCGGGGGCCGGTGAATATGCCGGGAATATTTTCTGGATCGTCGGTTTTGCGCTGATCGCCTCGTGGCTGGTGGCGGTGGTGTTCACCCCGTACCTGGGGGTCAAGCTGCTGCCGCACATCCAACCGGTTGTCGGCGGCCACGACGCAATTTACGCCGGGCGCTATTACCAGAAACTGCGGCGCCTGGTGGATGCTTGCGTGCGCAGACGCTGGCTGGTCACCGGGCTGGTGGTGGCGGCCTTTGTGCTGTGTGGCCTGGGCATGGGCGTGGTGAAGAAGCAGTTCTTTCCCAACTCCGACCGTTCCGAGCTGATTCTGGAGGTGTACATGCCACCGGGCAGCGCCTTCAAAAGCACCGAGGCGGTAGCGGCGCAGGTGGAAAAGGCGTTGATGGAGGAGCCGCAAACCGTGATGGTCGACACCTATGTCGGCGGTGGTGCACCACGGTTTTTCCTGTCGCTGAACCCTGAGCTGCCAGATCCCGCCTTCGCCAAGTTGATCGTGCAGACCGCCGACGCCCATGCCCGGGACAGCCTGAAAAAACGCATGGCTGAACGCATCGCGGCCGGCGAATTTCCATCGGCGCGGGTGCGCGTCACCCAGTTGGTATTCGGCCCGCCGGTGCCCTTCCCGGTGGTGTTTCGCGTGTCCGGTCCCGACCTGAATGTGCTGCGCAGCCTGGCTGAAGACGTGCGCCAAGTGGTCGCGGCCAACACACTCACGCGGGACAGCTTCCTCGACTGGGGCGAGCGCGCCAGCAGTTACCGCCTGGTACTCGACCAGGACCGCCTGCGCCTGCTGGGCTTTACCCCCGACGGGGTGAAATCCCAGCTCAACGCGTTGCTCAGCGGCAACCCGATCACCGAAGTGCGCGAAGGCAATCGCACCGTTTCAGTGGTTGCCCGTTCCCAGGGCAGCCAGCGCGAAGACCTCGGCAACCTCGACAATATGACCCTGACCAACAGTGCCGGCGTCTCGGTGCCATTGGCCCAGGTCGGGCATTTCCAGGCGGTGATGGAAGAACCGATCCTCAAGCGCCGCAACCGCGCACTGACCGTGGAAGTGCGCGCCGACATCGTCGACGGCACCCAGCCGCCAGATGTGGAAATGGCGGTGTACAAGGACCTGCAACCCTTGATCGCCAAGCTGCCGGCCGGGTATCAGATCGTCATCGGCGGCCCGGTGGAAGAAAGCGCCAAGGCCAACGTGGCGCTGGCGGCACTGTTCCCGATCATGATTCTGCTGACGTTGACCGTGATCATGTTCCAGGTGCGTTCGTTCGGGGTGATGTTCATGGTGTTCGCCACCGCGCCGCTGGGGCTGATCGGGGCGGTGCCGACGCTGCTGCTGTTCAACCAGCCGTTCGGGTTCAACGCGATATTGGGGTTGATCGGGATTGGCGGGATTCTGATGCGCAATACGCTGATCTTTACCGACCAGATTCGGCAGAACCAGGACCAGGGCATGGTGATTCGCGAGGCGATCATCGAGGCCACGGTGCGCCGGGCACGGCCGGTGATATTGACCGCGCTGGCGGCGGCGCTGGCGTTTATTCCGCTGACGCTGTCGGTGTTCTGGTCGTCGCTGGCGTATGTGCTGATTGGCGGGGTGTTGGTGGGGACAGTGTTGACGTTGCTGTTCTTGCCGGCGCTGTGCAGTCTGGTGTTGGGGCGGGAGAAGACCCGGGAAGTGGTGACTGCAACCTGATCCAACCAGCACCACAAACCAATGTGGGAGCGGGCTTGCTCGCGAAAGCGGTGTACCAGATAAGCAGATGTCGACTGATAGACCGCATTCGCGAGCAAGCCCGCTCCCACACAAGCCCGCTCCCACATTTAGAGGTGTGGCGTTTTTAAGTCAGCGCTTGGAGAGCTCCATAATCATCCGGCTCAGCAGATAAATCCGCGGCGCCACGCTCTCCACCTCGGCATATTCCTCCGGCGTATGGATATTGCCCCCGACAATTCCGAACCCGTCCAGGGTCGGCGTACCCACGCCAGCCGACAAGCTCGCATCCGCCGCCCCGCCGCTGCCCTCAATGGTCAGCTTGCGCCCCAACTCGCCATAAATCCCCTGGGCAATCGCCACCAGCTTGTCCGACTCCGGCGTCTGCGGCATCGGCGGCAGGCCACGGTGCAAACTGGTGGTCACTTCAGTCTCGGGGATCAGCTTGTTGGCCGAGACCCGTGCCAGGTCTTTCTCGATCCGGTCAAACTCTTCCGGCAACGCCGCCCGTACATCCGCCTTGGCGGTGGCCTGGTCGGGGATCACGTTGACCCGGTCGCCGGAGTTGATCACGGTGAAGTTGATGGTGGTTTTCTTCTCGGCATCCCCCAGCTTGCCCAGTTGCAGAATCTGGTGCGCCGCTTCCATCGCCGCGTTGCGCCCCAATTCCGGGGCGACGCCGGCGTGGGCGGCCTTGCCCTTGACCTCGACCACGGCGGTGGCGCTGCCTTTGCGCCATACCACCAGGCCATCGGCCGGGCGACCCGGTTCCAGGTTGAGCGTCACGTCGTGGCCCTTGGCGGTGTTGCGGATCAGCTCGGACGCGCCGTCGGTGCCGGTTTCTTCGCTGGCGTCCAGCAGGAAAGTGATTTGTGCGTAGTCCTTGAAGCCCTGGTTTTTCAGGACTTTCAAGGCGTAGATGCCGGCGACGATGCCGCCCTTGTCATCCATTACGCCCGGGCCATAGGCGCGGCCGTCCTTGATGTGGAACGGCCGGGCAGCCGCCGAGCCTTCCTTGAACACCGTGTCCATGTGGGCCATCAGCAGGATCCTGGCCTTGCCGGTGCCCTTGAGGGTGGCGATGACATGGCTGTTATGAGCGGCGGCATCCGGCACCAGCTGGATGCTGAAACCCAGTTGCTTGAGCTCATCGACGGCGATGTCACGCACTTGGGTCAGGCCCGGCTCGTAGCCGGAGCCCGAATCGATATTCACCAGGCGCTCCAGCAGTTTCAAGGCGTCGGCCTTGTACTGCTCGGAATCGGCCTGGATCTGTTTGTGGGGTTCGGCGCTGAAGGCCGGCATGGCGAAAGACAGCGCCAGGGTGGCCGCCAGCAAGGTACGCGGGAAGTTGAAGAGCATGAACCGATCCTTGTTTTTGTTGGAAGGTAGCGCTCCACCCTACCTGACAAACACCGATTTGTTGATCCTCAGATCGACCTCAACCAACTTCCCTGCACCGAACTGACCCGGTTGCGCCCGCTGCTCTTGGCCTCGTACAAGGCCTGGTCGGCATCGTTCAGCCAACTGGTGGCGTCGGCGTGTGCCGGCCGGTACGGCGCCAGGCCGATGCTCAGGCTGGCGCGCAAGGTCGGGTCCTGTGCGTAGGCCAGGGAGTTGAAGCGATCACGCAGGGCGTCCATCACCTCGGTGGCGCGGTTCAGGGGCATGTCCGGCAGGATCACGCAGAATTCGTCGCCGCCATAGCGCCCGGCGAGGTCCGTGGCCCGCAGGTTCTGGCGCAGCACTTTGCTCAACTGGCGCAGCACGATATCGCCGGTGACATGGCCGTAGGTGTCGTTGATGGTCTTGAAGTGGTCGATGTCGATCAGCGCGATGGCGGCGCCCTGCTGGTCGCGGCGGCAGCGCTGGAACTCGATTTCCAGGTGGTCTTTCCAGGCGCCGTGGTTGAGCAGGCCCGACAGGCTGTCGGTGCGGCTCAGGGCCAGCAACTCGCGCTTGTGCCGGGCCAGGGTGATCGCTTGCCGGTAACAGATCCAGCCCAGCGCCAGGGGATACAGCATCAGGATCGGCAGGCAGGCGTAGAGCTGCACTTCACTGGTGAGGGCCGTCACCGCCGGAGTGAACACCAGCATCGAGGCGCCGATGCCCAGCGCCTGGGCCACCCAACCGGCGAGCATGAAGCGCGGGCCGCCGATGGCGACGTTGTTCATGGTCATCATCGACAAGGTGGTCACGCTGGGCAGCGGGTTGAACTGCATGGCGCCAACCCAGAACCCGCCGCAAAACGAGTCGAACAGCAGGTTGCGGTGTTCCGAGCGGAGGGAGTTTTTCGAGTGCCGCGACCATTGGTAGGCCACATGCGGCCAGATGAAGGCATTGGCGATCATCACTCCCCAGACCCAAGCGGATTTATCCAGCGGGTAGATGGCGGCGGCCACACAGACAAACCCGAGGGTCAACCCCAGGGTGCGCGACTTGTACAAGCGTGAAGCGAGCGAAAGTCCGTTTCCTCCTGCGGCTGGCATGTCTGGCTTGATCCTGGATGAATGCCCGAAGTCTATCAGGGCACCGGCAGATCGCCACTACCGCTCATAAGCTAGCCTTCAGCTGGAAAAGCCCCTGGCCAGCATCAGCGCCACCCCCAGCAGCAACACCGCCGTGGCCCGTTGCAGCAACACCCGGCGCTTGGGGTTTTCCAGCACGTGCTTGATGCGTTGGCCGAAGTAGCAATACAGGCAGCCGCTGGCAAATTGCAGCAGCAGGAAGGTCAGGCCGAGGATCGCGATGTCGGCGGCGGCACTGCCCTGGCCGATGGCGGCGAACTGCGGGAATACCGCGCTGAACAGAATGATCGCCTTGGGATTCGACAACCCGGTCAGCAGGCCCTTGCCGAAAAGACTGCGGGCATTTTCCGGGGTTGCATCGTTGGTCTTGATGGTCACTCCGCTGCTGGTCCATTGCTTGTAGGCCAGGTAAAGGATGTAGGCTACCCCTACCACCTGGATGATCCGGGTGATCAGCGGGTAATCCTTGATCAGCTCGGAAAAGCCCACGGCAAAGATCAGGATCGACACCAGGTAGGAAACACTCGCCCCGAACTGCGCCGGCAGGGAACGGCGCAGGCCGTCCTTCAGGCCGAGGCTGAGCAACAACAAGGTCATGGGCCCGGGGCTGAAGGCCAGGGTGGTGCACAGCAGCAGGAAATACAAAAACGAAGACAGCGTCAGCGCGGTGGCCATGGCGTGGAATTTCACAGCAGGAAAGAGGGCTTGCAGTCTAGGGCGCACGTGCCGCCACAGGCAGGTAAACTCTATGGATATACGCGCAGACTTTACCGGTGAAGTTGGCGGCAAACTTAAGGACAGTGTGATGCCCATTCCTGCGATTCACTTTCATGACCGAGCACCGAAGGTGCAGCAGATCGTCGATGCCCTGGCCCATGCGATCGAGCAAGGCGAATTGGCCGCTGGCAGCAAACTGCCTTCGGTGCGTGAGTTGGGAGCCTTGCTGGGCGTCGGAAAATTCACCATGAATGAAGCGCTGGATCGCCTGCGCGGGCGTCACCTCCTGACCTCCAGCCAGGGCCGCGGGCACTTTGTCGCCAGCAGCCTGGCACAGCCGTCGTCCAGCACCTGGGTCGACTTGCTGCCCCAGGACTTGCTCAGCGTACTGCGCCGCCCCCTGGCCATGGCCCAGGGCGACCTGCGCCCCGGCGGCGGCCATCTGCCGGAAGACTGGCTGGATTCCGAAGCCCTGCGCCAGGCCATGCGCAGCGCAGTCCGCGCCCCTACCCTGCGCATCGCCGGGCTGGGCACCCCGGCGGGCCTGCTGCCGTTGCGCCAGGCGCTGCAACAGAAACTGCACGGTGAAGGGTTGTCGGTGCCGGTGGAACAAATCATCACCACGCCCAACACGGTGCAAGGCCTGGACATGCTCATGCGCCTGCTGGCGCGGCCCGGGGACACGGTGCTGCTGGATGCACCGTGTTATTTCAACTTCCACGCGAACCTGGCGTTGCATGGGGTCAAGGTGGTGACGATCGCCCGGCGGCCTGACGGGTTTGATTTTGTCGCGTTGGAGCAGTTGTTGGCGGAGCATCGTCCCAGCCTGTACCTGACCACCAGCGTGTTGCATAACCCCACCGGGCATTCATTCAGCCCGAGCCAGGCATTTCGGTTGTTGCAACTGGCCCGGGAGTATCGCTGCCATATCGTTGAGGATGATCTTTACGGGGATTTGCACCCTAACCCGCCGCCGCGTCTGGCGACTTTGGCGGGATTGGAGCAGGTGACGTACCTGTCGGGGTTTTCGAAGGTGCTGACGGCGAATGCGCGGGTCAGTTATGTGGTGGCGGCGCCGCAATTGGCGGCGAATCTGACCAATATGAAGTTGATGAGCGGCGGCATAACGTCCGAGCTGTTCGAACAGATTGTGTATCGGCTGCTGAGTGAGGGTGGGTATGCCAGGCATCGCAAGCGCATGGTTCAGCGGCTGCTGGAGGCTGGGGGGCGGGTTGAGCAGTGGCTGCGGCGTTGCGGGTGTGAATTGCCGATGGGATTTGAGGGCGGGATGTTCATCTGGGCGCGGTTGCCGGCCGGGGTGAATGGTGAGCGGCTGGCTGAAGCCGGGTTGAAGCGTGGGATGGTGTTGGCGCCGGGGGCGTTGTTCGGGTATGAGCCGAGGTTGCGGGATTTCATGCGGTTTAATGTGGCGCATTGCGACGAAGGGCGGGTTCAGGCGCAGTTTGAAGGGTTGCTGGGGGCGCCAACCCGAAGAGTTGGCGCCGGGGTTACGGATCAAGCGGAGGGTTGATCACCGTTCGCTGGAGATCACGCGCTGGCTGCAGATATGAGCCATGCTGACCGGGGTAGCGTCGCCACCCACGCCGACATCCGGGTACTCCTCGATGCGCAGGCGCCAGACGGCGAAGTTGTAGTTGGTCTCCCAGGTATTTTTGTAACCCGAGTCGTAGGACACATACCTGACAGTCGCCTCACCCGCGCAGTTGCCCAGGTTGACCGTACCGGATGCCGCGCCCGACACGCCGGTTACCGAACCGTAGTAAGGGATGTACACCGGCAGGTAGGTATTACGGTTGACGTGCTTGTCGAGTTGCAGATACGGGGTCAATCCCTGCAGGCGTTTACCGGTGCTGTCGGCCCAGGTCACGGCCCAGCTCAAGTCACGTGCCGCCTGGGTGGTCATGAACGGGTCGTAGTCATTGGCCGAAGCCGGGATCCGCACCACGTTGTCACCTTGCACACTGTGGCTCAACACCTCGGGTGTGGAGCCCAGCGACAGCTTGTAGCGCGCCGTAGCCTTCCAGGTTGCGGCCGGGTTAGGCCGCACCCGTACGTTCACCACGCCATTAACCGATGGCGTTGGCCAGGTGATTTTCGCCTTGGGGCTGATCGGGATCCATTTGACGCCGTCAAAATACTCGGAAATCCACTGGCCCCGATCGCTCTCGTTCACACCGTCGAAATAGGCACTGACCTTCTGCCCGCGCAGGGCCTTGAAGGAGAAGTAGTCTTCATCGGTCGCCGTGTCGGAGTTACCCGTGACGTAGTTCAGGGTATCCGGCAGTTGATAAGCCGTTTCGAAACTGTCGTTAGGCTCGAAATCGTCAATCGTCATGTTGATATCCACGCCGAAACTGAACGGCGAACCGTCAGCCGAATTGGCATGCATGAACCAGTAGTAGTCGCCAGGTGGCAGTACGCCAGCCAGCACCTCGTTGGCATTGCCCGGGTTATCCGACGTGCCGAGAGAAGTGATGTTGTTCTGGCCGTCGTCCTGGAACAGGGTCAGGGACATGTTGGTGGCAGCACTCTGCCCTACCAGCATCACTGTCGCCCGTGCCTTTTGGGGCACGTTGAAGTGGTAGCAGACGTCGTTGCCGGTTTGCACACCGTCCAGGTTATACATCTGGTTGATACCGAGGGTCTGGCACAGCGGCGTGAACGCCTGGGCCGCCACGGCCTGGGCATCCACCTTGGCGCTATCTGCCTGTACAGGCTCGGCGACTACAACCCCGCTCAAGGCCTTGGCAGCCTGCACTGGCTTTTTCAGCTGCTGCGAGGTTTTGATTTTGTCCAGGAAGGCAGCCGACGCCTTCTGCGCCGTGACGTTGCCGCCACTCTTGAGGGCTTGTTGCACGGCTTGCTGCAACGGTTGCGGCGTCAAGTGTGCAGGAGATTGTTCGGCCAGGGCGCAGGCCGAAACGAAGCAGGACGCCGCGATGGCGGCTCCGAGCATGAACGCTTTTTTCGATTTCATTTTTTATCCATCCATAGTTAAAAAATTGAAGCTCAGGTGATCGGCGACATCCGGTCACCTGGGATGGAATGTAGGACATAACTGTATGCATGTACAGTATTTTTATGGCGGCAGGATAGATGCGCCAATCCCGACTACGCTCATCCCCAACAAAAACAACACCGAGCGCCCCCAATGACTCACCCCACCGAGGCCTTCCGCACCACCTACCGCGCCAGCATCCACCCCTGCTACAACCCGTGGCTCCACGCTGGTTTCGTTTTCGGCTACGGCCTGCTCTGCGTCAGCCTGTTCTGGTCCACCACCCGGCAAATCCAACCCTTGGAATGGCTGGCCATCCCCCTCACCCTGATCTTCTTCAACCTGTGTATCTATCTCGTCCACCGTCACCTGGGCCATCACAAACACACCTTCGCCCGCCTGTTCTACGCCCGCCACACCGGCGACCACCACAGCTTCTTCACCCCCGATCACATGACCTACGACAGCCCGCGAGACTGGCGTGTCATCCTGTTCCCCGCCTGGCTCATCCTGGTCCACAGCCTAGTCATCACCCTCCCCGCCTGGTGGCTGCTCAAACACCTCAACCCCAACATCGCTGGCCTGTTCGCCGGCTGCATGATCCTCGGCTACTTGCTCTACGAGTTTTTCCACGCCTGCGAACACCTGCCCCCCGACCACCCCGTGGCCCGCCTGCCGTGGATCCGCCAGATGCATCACCTGCACGCCCTGCATCACCGGCGCGAACTGATGCAGGGACGCAATTTCAATATCGTCCTGCCGCTGATGGACTACCTGTTCGGCACCCTGCATTGGGAACCGCCCACCACTGATCACCAGGAATCGTCATGAGTACCCGTCCAAGCAACGTTGGTCGTCTGGTCCTGCTGATCCTGACCGCCATCGTCGCCTTCCTGCTGCTGATGCCCACCAAAGTGCAACCGGTCAACTGGTCGCCGCCCAAGGCGCCATCCCTGAAGGACGGGCCCTACGCCGAAAACCAGCGCCTCAAGGACGTGAAAAGAACCGGCGCCCAGGACATCGCCGGGCCCGAAGCCTTGTTGCTGGATGGCAAAGGGTTCCTCATCACCGGCCTGCATGACGGGCGCATCATCCGCACGGCCCCCGAAAGCCACGTTCTCGAAGAGCTGACCAACACCCAGGGTCGCCCCCTGGGCCTGGCCCTGCATCCGGACGGGCGGTTGATCATTGCCGATGGGATCAAGGGCCTGCTCGCCCTCGACACCCAGCACAATCTCACCACCCTGGCCACCAGCGCCGCCGGCCTGCCGTTTGGCTTTGTCGATGACGTCACCGTCGACGCCGCCGGGCGTTATGCGTACTTCAGCGATGCATCAAGCCGATGGGGTTATGGGGAAGACGGCGAGGCGGTGATCGAGCACGGCGGTGACGGCCGTTTGCTACGGTATGACTTCAGCACCGGCCACACCGAGGTATTGCTGGACCAGTTGCAATTCGCCAATGGCGTGGCCCTGGGGCCGAACGAAGACTATGTGCTGGTCAACGAAACCGGCGCCTATCGCATCAGCCGCTACTGGCTCAAGGGCGACAAGGCCGGCGTCCACGACCTGTTTATCGACAACCTGCCGGGCCTGCCGGACAACCTCAGCTTCAACGGCAAGGACCGGTTCTGGGTTGCCTTGTATTCACCGCGCAACCCGCTGCTCGACGGTTTTGCCGGCTACCCGCTGATGCGCAAGATCATGGTACGGGCACTGATGGTGGTGCCCAAGCCCATCGAGCGTAAGGCCTTTGTGCTCGGGCTGGACGTGAACGGCAAGGTCATCGCAAACCTGCAGGATGGCAGCAGCGGTAACTACTCGCCCGTCACCACGGCACGTGAGTACGGTGACTGGTTGTATCTGGGTTCGCTTAAAAACACCGGTATGGCGCGCTTGCCACTCAAGGTGGCGTTGGCGCAATAAAGAAAAAAAGCCCCTCGGCTATGGCTTGGACCAGACCTCCCAAATGATTGCCAGGACCATCAAAACCATTCCGCCGTAATAGGGCCATACTGCCCATCGCTTCAGGGCCACGGGGACGGACGTCAACTCTGCCTCAGTTACCTCGCCCTTTTTCAAATGGCGTTTTGGCATGGACAGCAGCTCGACGATCACAACCATTCGCATGGTTTTGTCGATCGGCAGATTCCTGCGCCAAAAACGCTTGGTGCGTTGAACGGCCTCGTTTTCGGTGAAATAGCTTTCCAACTCATCGAGTTTTCTGTACGCGACGAAGAGCAACAGTCCCAAGTTGATAAGCATCCATAAAAGCAACGTAACAGTGAAAAAATCATAATAAGACATGATCAAGCCCCATCAGGCTGATACATCAGGTCACCCATCATTTCTCCACCCCATTCACCGGCACGCCCAAACGTACTCCCGGCGGCATAACCTCCGGCAGCACCGCCGATGATCCCGCAGACCAGCGCACCCTGCCCTTTCACCGCAACCCCCATGACTATCCCGCATAAACGTCTCCCGAGCGCAGCCCCCAGAGTCCCTCCAATAGCGGC
>NZ_JACARS010000155.1:0-8871 GCF_013386485.1 Pseudomonas sp. P7758
AGCAAGCTCCCTCGCCACAGCAAGCCCTCTTGCCACAGCAAGCCCCCTCGCCACAGGACAGCGATGAGCCTCTATCAACTTCGACCAATAGTGCGTTGACAAGTGTAGGAAACCCTAAGGATACTTCGGATCAGTCATACGACAACCTACAACAATAACGGGATCACCATGACCACCATAACCGCCCCTACCCCGTTCAACCGCTTGCTGCTCACCGGTGCCGCCGGTGGCCTGGGCAAAGTCTTGCGCGAACGCCTGCGTCCTTACGCCAAGGTACTGCGCCTGTCGGATATCGCCGACATGGCCCCGGCCGCTGACGACAGCGAAGAAGTATTGCCTTGCGATCTTTCCGACAAACAAGCCGTGCACCAACTGGTGGAAGGCGTCGATGCGATCCTGCATTTCGGCGGCGTATCGGTGGAACGCTCGTTCGAGGAAGTGCTGGGCGCGAACATCTGCGGGATCTTCCACATCTATGAAGCGGCGCGCCGCCATGGGGTCAAGCGCGTCATCTTCGCCAGCTCCAACCACGTGATCGGCTTCTACAAGCAGGACGAAGCCCTCGACGCCCACTCCCCGCGCCGCCCCGACAGTTACTACGGGCTGTCCAAATCCTACGGCGAGGACATGGCCAGTTTCTACTTCGATCGCTATGGCATCGAGACCGTCAGCATCCGCATCGGCTCCTCGTTCCCGGAACCCCAGAACCGCCGGATGATGCACACCTGGCTGAGCTTCGACGACCTCACCCAACTGCTCGAACGCTCGCTGTACACACCGAATGTCGGGCATACCGTGGTCTACGGCATGTCGGATAACCTCGATGTGTGGTGGGACAACCGCTTCGCCGCGCACCTGGGCTTCACCCCGCGGGACTCTTCCGAAGTATTCCGCAAACAGGTGGAAGCCCAGCCGATGCCCGCTGCCGACGACCCGGCGCGGGTGTACCAGGGGGGCGCGTTTTGCGCCGCCGGCCCGTTCGGTGACTGACCACAGACCAACCCAAGGGAATGAGTGGCCATGCAAGCAGAACTGATTGTCGACGCCCGCAACGCCGTGGGTGAATGCCCGGTGTGGGTACCCGGGGAAAACGCCCTGTACTGGGTGGATATTCCCACAGGCGAACTGCAACGCTGGAACGCCACCAGCGGCCAGGCGCAGGCCTGGAAAGCTCCGCAGATGCTCGCCTGCATCGCCCGCACCTCGGCGGGCGATTGGGTTGCGGGCATGCAAACCGGGTTTTTCCGGCTGACGCCCCACAACGATGGCAGGCTCGACACTGCGCCCCTGGCCAGCGTCGAGCACGCCCGCCCGGACATGCGCCTGAACGATGGCCGCTGTGATCGCCAGGGCCGGTTCTGGGCCGGCAGCATGGTGCTGAACATGGCCGAGAATGCGGCCGACGGTGCACTGTACCGCTACGAAACAGGCCGGGCGGTTCACACCGCACTCAACGGTTTCATCACCCCCAACGGCCTGGCCTTCAGCCCGGACGGGCGCACGATGTACCTCTCGGATTCGCACCCGTTGGTCCAGCAGGTCTGGGCCTTCGACTACGACATCGACAGCGGCACGCCGTCCAATCGGCGGCTGTTTGTGGATATGCACCAGTTCCTCGGCCGCCCCGACGGAGCCGCCGTGGATGCCGAAGGTTGCTACTGGATCTGCGCCAACGATGCCGGGCTGGTCCACCGCTTTACCCCCGACGGCCGTCTCGACCGCTCACTGGCCGTGCCGGTGAAAAAACCCACCATGTGCGCCTTCGGTGGCAGCCGCCTGGACACCCTGTTCGTCACCTCGATCCGCGACGACCACAGTGCCCAGTCGCTGGCCGGCGGCGTGTTTGCCCTCAACCCCGGGGTCACCGGATTGCCGGAGCCCACCTTCATCCTCTAGCTGCATCGCTGTGCCTTGAATAAAACAATAACAAGACTGGAGAGACACCCCATGGACTTCAAACGCACTTTGCTCCTCGCCGCACTCCCCTTCACCTTCGTCTTCGCCGGTGCCGCCCACGCGCTGGAAATCAAATTCGCCGACATCCACCCCGCCGGCTACCCCACCGTCGTCGCCGAAGAACAGCTGGGTAAAACCCTGGTGGCCGAAAGCAACGGCGGCCTGACCTTCAAGATGTTCCCCGGCGGCGTGCTGGGCTCGGAAAAGGAAGTGGTGGAACAGGCCCAGGTCGGCGCGATCCAGATGGCCCGGGTCAGCCTCGGCATCGTCGGCCCGGTGGTGCCGGACGTGAACGTGTTCAACATGCCGTTCGTGTTCCGCGACCAGGTGCATATGCGCAAGGTCATCGACGGCGAGATCGGCGATGAAATCCTCGCCAAGATCACCGACTCCGAATTCAACCTGGTGGCGCTCGCCTGGATGGACGGCGGCACGCGCAACCTCTACACCAAGAAACCGGTGCGCAAGATCGAAGACCTCAAGGGCATGAAGATCCGCGTGCAGGGCAACCCGATCTTCATCGAAACCATCAACGCCATGGGCGGCAACGGCATTGCCATGGACACCGGCGAGATCTTCAGCGCCCTGCAGACCGGCGTGATTGACGGCGCGGAAAACAACCCGCCCACCCTGCTGGAACACAACCACTACCAGAACGCCAAGTTCTACAGCCTGACCGGCCACCTGATTCTGCCCGAGCCCATCGTGATGTCGAAAATCACCTGGAACAAGCTCACCCCCGAGCAACAGGTGCTGGTGAAGAACACCGCCAAAGCCGCGCAGATCCAGGAGCGCGAGCTGTGGGACGCCAAGTCTGCCAGCAGTGAAGCCAAGCTCAAGGCCGCCGGTGTGGAGTTCATCGACATCGACAAGAAACCGTTCTATGAGGCCACCGCTTCGATCCGCGACAAGTACGGCGCGCCCTACGCCGACCTGATCAAGCGCATCGAAGCCGTCGAGTAACCCTCCTTCCCCTCATAGATAAGGCCCGGCGCGGTCGGCATCGACGCGCCCGGTTACGGTGAACGCCATGAAGAATTTACTGCTGCGCATCAACGACCGCATTTACATGAGCTGCATCTGGATCGCCGGCCTCGCCGTTCTCGGCGTCGCGCTGATCATTCCCTGGGGCATCTTCGCCCGCTACGTGCTCGGCACCGGCTCCAGTTGGCCGGAACCCACCGCCATCCTGCTGATGCTGGTGTTCACCTTTGTCGGCGCCGCCGCCAGCTACCGCGCCGGGGCGCACATGTCGGTGGCCATGGTCACCGACCGCCTGCCGCCCGGCCAACGCCGAATCGTCGGCATCGTCTCACAATTGCTGATGGCAACCATCTGCCTGTTCATGACGATCTGGGGCAGCAAATTGTGCCTGTCGACCTGGAACCAGTTCATGAGCGCCATGCCGACCTTGCGGGTGGGCATCACCTATATGCCGATCCCGATCGGTGGCTTGCTGACCCTGGTTTTTGTGCTGGAAAAACTCCTGCTGGGTGACCAGAGCAACCGTCGGGTCGTGCGCTTCGACCTGGTTGAAGAAAGTGAAGGGGCTGCCTGAATGGACGCATTGATTCTGTTGGGCAGCTTTATCGCCCTGATCCTGATTGGCATGCCGGTGGCCTACGCCCTGGGGCTTTCTGCGCTGATCGGCGCGTGGTGGATCGACATTCCGTTCCAGGCCCTGATGATTCAGGTGGCCGGCGGGGTGAACAAGTTTTCGCTGATGGCGATTCCGTTCTTCGTGCTGGCCGGGGCGATCATGGCCGAGGGCGGCATGTCGCGCCGGCTGGTGGCGTTTGCCGGGGTGCTGGTGGGGTTTGTGCGCGGCGGCCTGTCCCTGGTGAACATCATGGCCTCGACGTTTTTTGGCGCGATCTCCGGCTCGTCGGTGGCCGATACGGCGTCTGTCGGTTCGGTGCTGATTCCGGAAATGGAACGCCAGGGCTATCCCCGTGAATTCGCCACCGCCGTCACCGTGAGCGGCTCGGTACAAGCCTTGCTGACGCCTCCGAGCCACAACTCGGTGCTCTACTCCCTGGCGGCGGGCGGCACCGTGTCCATCGCCTCGCTGTTCATGGCCGGCGTGGTCCCGGGCCTGCTGATGAGCGCCTGCCTGATGGTGCTGTGCCTGATCTTCGCGAAAAAGCGCAACTACCCCAAAGGCGAAGTGATCCCCCTGAAACAGGCACTGAAAATCTGCGCCGATGCACTGTGGGGCCTGATGGCCATGGTGATCATTCTTGGCGGGATTCTGTCGGGCATCTTCACCGCCACCGAGTCGGCGGCGATTGCGGTGTTGTGGGCGTTCTTCGTGACCATGTTCATCTACCGCGACTACAAATGGAGCGAGCTGCCCAAGCTGATGCACCGCACGGTGCGCACGATCTCCATCGTGATGATCCTGATCGCGTTCGCCGCCAGCTTCGGCTACATCATGACCCTGATGCAGATCCCGGCGAAGATCACCACGATGTTCCTGACCCTGTCGGACAACCGCTACGTGATCCTGATGTGCATCAACGCCATGCTGCTGTTGCTGGGTACGGTGATGGACATGGCGCCGCTGATTTTGATCCTCACGCCGATTTTGCTGCCGGTGATCCTGGGGATTGGCGTCGACCCGGTGCACTTCGGCATGATCATGCTGGTGAACCTGGGGATCGGCCTGATCACCCCGCCGGTGGGTGCGGTGTTGTTTGTGGGGGCGGCGGTGGGCAAAGTCAGCATCGAGAAGACCGTGAAGGCGTTGCTGCCGTTTTATGGCGTGCTGTTTTTGGTGCTGATGGCCGTGACCTACATTCCGGCGTTGTCGTTGTGGTTGCCCGGGCTGGTGTTATAAGCCCCACACTGCGTGTAGCGAGGGAGCTGCTGTGGCAAGGGAGCTGCTGTGGCAAGGGAGCTTTCTGTGGCGAGGGAGCTTGCTCCCGCTGGAGTGCGAAGCGCTCCCGCTTTTTTTGGGGCCGCTCCGCAGCCCATCGGGAGCAAGCTCCCTCGCCACACAAGCATTCATCATTCAATAGGTCTGCTGACACTCATGATGCTTGAACTCGAAGACAACCTGACCCACCTGACGCTGGCGCCAGCGTTGGGCGGGAGTATCGTCAACTGGACAGTACGCAGCAGCGGCCAGCCCTTGCTACGCCACACCGATCAACAGTCGCTGGCCAGCGGCCTGCCGGGGAAGCTTGCGTGCTTCCCGCTGGCGCCCTGGTCGAACCGGGTTGCCGAAGGTGGCTTTGATAACCCATCAGGGTGGTTGGGACTTGAGCCCAACAGCCCGCTGGACCCGCTGCCAATTCATGGCAGTGCCTGGCAACAGGTGTGGCAGGTGGTCAGCCAGACGTCAGACGAAGTGGTGTTGCAACTGGACAGCAGCACACCCTTTGCGTATCGCGCCGAGCAGCGAGTTCAGTTGAAGGGCGGCAAGTTGAGCATCACCTTGCGCGTCACGCACCTGGCGGAAACGGCGACGTGGCATGGGCTGGGATTGCATCCGTATCTACCCCGCAGGCCGGGCACGCAATTGCAGGCAAAGGCTTCGCAGGTATGGATGAGTGATGCGGCGAAATTGCCGACAGGCCTGGCTGCCGTACCCGCCGAGTGGGATTTTCAACACCCAGAATCGTTGCCCGAGACACTGGTGGACAACGGTTTTTGCCAGTGGGACGGGCGCTGCGTCATCCAGCAGCCAGACCTGGGTTACACCCTGGAATGCCAGGCCGCCGGCAGCGACTATTACCTGCTGTATTGCCCGCCGGGGCTGGATTTTTTCTGCTTCGAGCCGGTGAGTCATCCGGTGAATGCCCATCACCTGCCGGGTAGGCCGGGATTGAAGCTGTTGGAACAAGGCCAGTCGGCAGAACTCAGTTTCAGCCTGCAATACAAAACCCTCTAACAACACAAAACCCATGTGGGAGCGAGCAAGCCCGCTCCCACATTTTTGATCTCCATTGTGTCTTAGGGAGGGGTGTTTTTCAGGCGCCCCGCCGTGTCGATACTCACCACCACCGATAACCCCGGTCGCAGCCGTTCACTCTGCTCCTGCCCCGGATCCACGGTAATCCGCACCGGCACCCGCTGGGCGATCTTGACGAAGTTGCCGGTAGCATTGTCCGCCTGCAACAGGCTGAACTCCGACCCGGTCGCCGGGGAAATGCGCTGCACCGTGCCGTGAAACTTTCGGTGGTCCAGGGCATCCACGGTAAAGGTCACCGGCTGGCCAACCTGCACGTTGTCCATCTGGGTTTCTTTCATGTTGGCGATCACCCACAGCTGGTTCGGCACCAGCGCCATCAACTGCGCGCCGCTGTTGACGTAGGCCCCGAGGCGCACGCCAATCTGGCCCAGTTGCCCGTCACGCGGGGCGATGATCCGGGTGTTCGACAGGTCGATACGCGCCAGCTCCACTGCCGCATCGGCACTGGCCACCGCCGCCTCCAGCGAACCGCGATTGACGATCACTGTCTGCAAATCCTGCCGGGCGATTTCCAGGTTGGCCTGGGCCTGGGCCACGGCCGCGATGGTTTGCGCATTGGCGGCGCGGGTCACGTCCAGCTCGCGTTTGGACACCGACCCATCGCTGATCAACTCCTCATTGCGGCGCAAATCCGCGGTGCTTTTGCGGGCCTGGGCCTGGCTGTCCATCAAGGCCGCCTGACGCAGCTTGATGGTCGCCTCGGCGCTGTTGCGTTGCTGCACCACATTGGCCAGGGACGCCTGCTGCACCGCCAATTGCGCCTGGGCCTGATCAAGGCGTTGCTTGTAGATACGGTCATCGAGGCGCACCAGCAAATCCCCGGCCTTGACGTACTGGAAGTCCGTCACCGGCACTTCATACACGTAGCCGCTGAGCTGCGGCCCGATGATCGTCACCTGGCCGCGCACCAGGGCGTTTTCGGTGGTTTCCACGGCGCTGCTGAAGGGCGGCAACTGCCAGGCGTAGAGCACGATCAGCACGCCGATAATCGCAATCGCGGCAAAGCCCATGGAAGAGATGATGCGCACCCGCAAGGAGCGCGGTTCGGTGGCCGGCATGCTCGGCGGCGCGGTGCCTTCCGGCGTGGAAGCGATGGCGTTGGTGGTGGTCGTCGTCGGTTCGGTCATGAAGAAAGTGCGCCGCTGGGTTGAACGGGAGGCGCTGCACTGGCGGCAGCTTTAGTGGTACTCATCAGCCAGAGGCTGCGGATAAAGATCCAGATCATGGTGAGTATGGCGATGATCGCGATCAGCATGAACACATCGTTGTAGGCCATCACATTCGCCTCGCGGGTGGCGGCCGTGGCCAGGCTGCGAATGCCCATGAGGTTGCGCAACTCGGGGTCGGCGATCACCCCGCCATAGGCCGAGCCGCCGCTGGCAACACGCGCCGCCACACGCGGGTCGAGCAAGGTCAGGTGTTCGACGATCATGCTGGAATGGAATTTCTCCCGCACGATCTGGAACGTACCGAGCAATGCCGCACCAATCAGGCCGCCGAGGTTCTGGCAGATCCCGAACAGCACCGAGAAACTCACCAGGTTCCTGGGGTTGGTCAGTACGTTCTTCGTGCCCAGGACCATGGTCGGCCCGAGGAAGAACGTGCCGCCAAAGCCTAGCAGGAACTGGCTGATGTACATGTTTTGCGGACGCGTGAGGTTGCTGGAGAAACTGTCCATCACCGAGCCCACGGCCATGAAGGCCAGGGAGATGATCAGCGGCATCAGCAAATGCGCGGGGTTGATGGTCAGCGCGCTCACGGCCAGGCCGGCAATCGCCCCCGCCAGCATCACCCAATACAGCGTGCGCATCTGCTCGTTGCTCATGTTCAACATCTGCATGAAGCCCACGGCGCCGGTGGACTGCTCCGAGAGCACCATGCGAATCAGCACCACCGCCAACGCCAGGCGAATCATCGCCCCGCTGCCCAGCCAACGGGTCATCAGCAACGGGTTCGAGCGGTTATGTTCGATGGCCAGGCCGGCCATGATCAGCACCAGCGAGCAGGCCGAGGCGATACCGATCCACGGCGCTTCCAGCCACCAGTCGATACGGCCCAGGGACAGCACCGCGCAGAGCAAGGCGACGCCGGTGGCGAGGATGGCGAAGGTCAGGAAGTCGAGTTTTTCGAAGGTCTTGAAGCGGTCGCCCGGTGGCAGCTTGAGCAGGAACACACAGCCCAGGCAGGTCAGCGCCATGCCCAGTTCGAACAGGTACAGGCCGCGCCATTCGGCGATTTGCAGCAGGTCTTCGGAGAACAGTCGGGCCAGGGGCAACGCCAATTGCGCGGTGCCCAGGCCGAGCACCAGGGCTTTCATCCGCCACTTTGCGGGAAAGGCCTGGATCATGTAGTACAGGCCCAGGGAACTGAGGGCGGCGCCGACCATGCCGTGGGCCGCGCGTACGGCGATGGCCGAGCTGAGGTCGTTGACGAACAGGTGGCCGAAGGTGACCAGGGCGTAGAGCACCAGGAACACTTCGGTGAACGCACGCAGGCCGAATTGCTGGCGGAATTTTACCAGCAGCAGGTTCATGGAGACGTTGGTCATGACGTAGGCGGCGGGGAGCCAGGCCATCTCGGCCGTCGTGGCCCCCAGGGCGCCCTGGAGGTACACAAGGTTGGCGATCACCAGCGAGTTGCCGAGGCCACCGGTGATTGCCACCAGTACGCCAACGAGGGCGTAGGCCCAGCGCTTGCGGGTGGAATGCAGCGGCGTCGACGGCGAGCCCGGCAGGCTCGGGCGCTCGTGGGGCTGCCAGGTGTGGGGGGTGTATTTGTCCATTCGGTGGCCTTGATGACCGGCGTTTGGGGCCGGTGGAACGGTTACTCAGGGAGTAGTAAACCTGAGTGGAGTTCAACTTGCCATCTTGGGAGGGATTTGGGCGGTTGGGGTGCATATCCGTTGCTGCGGTAACGGCTGCTTATGGTTCCGCTCTTAC
>NZ_JACARS010000156.1:0-36976 GCF_013386485.1 Pseudomonas sp. P7758
CCCCTTCAACTCTTCAATCATAATTTCCCGCATCCGAAACTTCTGGATCTTCCCCGTCACCGTCATCGGAAACTCATCCACAAACTTGAAATGCTTGGGCATCTTGAAGTGCGCAATCCGCCCCTTGCACCACGTCTGCAGCTCAAGCTCATTGGCCACATGCCCCGGATGAAACTTGATCCACGCCACAATCGCCTCACCATAGCGCTCATCCGGAATCCCGATCACCTGCACATCCGCCACCGCCGGATGAGTAAAGAAAAACTCCTCCAACTCCCGCGGGTACACGTTCTCACCTCCGCGAATGATCATGTCCTTGTTACGCCCGGCGATGCACACATACCCATGTTCATCCATGGTCGCCAGGTCGCCGGTGTGCATCCAGCCCGCCTCGTCGATAGCCTCACGAGTGCTGTCAGGATTATTCCAGTAACCGAGCATCACGCTGTAGCCACGGGTACACAGCTCCCCTACCTGGCCCCGAGCAATCGTGTTACCGGCGTCATCGATAATCTTGCTTTCCAGCTGTGGCTGGGTCCGGCCAACCGTCGTAACACGCCGCTCAAGGTCATCATCCGGCCCGGTCTGCAACGACACCGGGCTGGTTTCCGTCATGCCATAGGCAATCTGCACCTCACTCATGTGCATCTCGCCGATAACCCGGCGCATCACCTCGATCGGACAAGTGGCGCCCGCCATGATCCCGGTGCGCAGGCGCGACAGGTCGAACTCGGCGCGGCGCGGGTGATCAAGCATGGCGATAAACATGGTAGGCACCCCGTATAGCCCGGTGGCCTGTTCTTCGGCGACGGCAGCCAGGGTCAGCAATGGGTCGAAACCGTCACTCGGGTAGATCATCGTGGTGCCATGGGTGATGCAGCCCAGGTTACCCATCACCATGCCAAAGCAGTGATACAGCGGCACCGGGATCACCAGGCGATCTTGCGCCGTCAGGCCCAGGCTTTCGCCAACCATGTAGCCGTTATTGAGGATGTTGTGGTGACTGAGGGTGGCGCCCTTGGGGAAGCCGGTGGTGCCGGAGGTGTACTGGATATTGACGGGTTGATCGAAGTGCAGGCCGGCCTGGCGGATCTGCAATTGCTCGGGCGGGACGCCTGCCCCGAGGGCCGCCAATTGCGACCAGGGCGTAAACCCCGGGGGCGGGCTGGGATCAAGGCTGATGATGCCGCGCAGGTCAGGTTGAAGCTCCTGCAACATGCCGTGGTAATCGGAGGTCTTGAACGACCCGGCGCACACCAACCACTGGCAACCGGATTGCTTGAGTACGTACTCCAATTCACTGCTGCGATACGCCGGGTTGATATTGACCAGAATCACGCCGATTTTGGCGCTGGCGACCTGGCTGATGCACCACTCGGCGCAGTTGGGGGCCCAGATGCCCAAGCGGTCGCCGGCCTGCATCCCCAAGGCCAGGAACGCACGTGCATGCAAGTCAACCGTCTCTGCCAGTTGCCGCCAGGTGTAGCGACGCTGTTGATGGCCCACGACCAAGGCTTCGCCGTCGGAGTAGCGCGAAACCGTTTGATCAAAGGCCTGGCCGATAGTCATGGCCAGCAAGGCCTTATCCTGACAGCCGCGGCTGTAGCTCTGATTCGATTGATCCATAACGACCCCTGTTGTCTTTTTTGTAGGTTGACGTAAACGTAAACTACGATTGACAGGCCCGCAACGCAAGTTTACGTTAACGTAAAGGTGATCGCCCTCCCCGGCGTATTGGCCATACAAAAACAACGCTAGAAGGTGCCCGTCCATGAGTTACCCCTCCCTGAACTTCGCCCTCGGTGAAACCATCGACATGCTGCGCGACCAGGTGCAGTCCTTCGTGGCCAAGGAACTGGCGCCGCGCGCTGCGCAGATCGATATCGACAACCTGTTCCCCGCCGATATGTGGCGCAAGTTCGGCGATATGGGCCTGCTGGGCATCACCGTGCCGGAAGAATACGGCGGCGCCGGCCTGGGCTACCTGGCCCACGTGGTGGCCATGGAAGAAATCAGCCGGGGCTCGGCTTCGGTGGCGTTGTCCTACGGCGCGCACTCCAACCTCTGCGTCAACCAGATCAACCGCAACGGCACCCATGAGCAAAAACTCAAATACCTGCCCAAGCTGATCAGCGGCGAACACATCGGCGCACTCGCCATGAGCGAGCCGAACGCGGGCTCCGACGTGGTCTCCATGAAGCTGCGCGCCGATAAACGCGGCAGTGTGTATGTGCTCAACGGCAGCAAGACCTGGATCACCAACGGCCCTGATGCCAATACCTACGTGATCTACGCCAAGACCGACCTGGAAAAGGGTGCCCACGGCATCACCGCGTTTATCGTCGAGCGCGACTCGAAGGGCTTCAGCCGCAGCAACAAGTTCGACAAGCTCGGCATGCGCGGCTCCAACACGTGCGAGTTGTTTTTCGATGACGTCGAAGTGCCGGAAGAAAACATCCTCGGCGCACTCAATGGCGGCGTGAAAGTGCTGATGAGCGGCCTCGATTACGAACGCGTTGTGCTGTCCGGCGGCCCGACCGGGATCATGCAGGCCTGCATGGACCTGATCGTGCCCTACATCCATGACCGCAAGCAGTTCGGCCAGAGCATCGGCGAGTTCCAGCTGATCCAGGGCAAGGTCGCCGATATGTACACCCAGCTCAACGCCAGCCGCGCCTACCTGTACGCCGTGGCCCAGGCCTGCGAGCGCGGCGAAACCACGCGCAAGGACGCCGCCGGCGTGATCCTCTACAGCGCCGAACGCGCTACCCAGATGGCCCTCGACGCGATCCAGATTCTCGGCGGCAATGGCTATATCAATGAATTCCCGGCTGGCCGTCTATTGCGTGACGCCAAGCTGTATGAAATCGGTGCCGGCACCAGTGAAATCCGGCGCATGTTGATCGGTCGCGAACTGTTTAACGAAACCCGCTGAACGGAGCGCGCACCATGGCTACCCTGCACACCCAGCTCAACCCGCGCTCGGCGGAATTCGCCGCCAACAGCGCGGCGATGCTCCAACAGGTCGACGCCCTGCATACCCTGCTCGCCCAGGTGCAGCAAGGCGGCGGCGCCAAGGCCCAGGAGCGGCATACGTCGCGGGGCAAGCTGTTGCCCCGCGAGCGGATCAATCGCTTGCTCGACCCTGGCTCGCCGTTCCTTGAACTCAGCCAGCTGGCGGCTTATCAGGTGTACGGCGAAGACGTGCCCGCTGCCGGGGTGATTGCCGGGATTGGCCGGGTGGAAGGCGTCGAATGCATGATCGTCGCCAACGACGCTACGGTGAAAGGCGGCTCGTACTACCCGCTGACCGTCAAGAAACACCTGCGCGCCCAGACCATCGCCGAGCAGAACCGCCTGCCGTGCATCTACCTGGTGGACTCCGGCGGCGCCAACCTGCCGCGTCAGGATGAAGTGTTCCCGGACCGCGAGCACTTCGGACGAATCTTCTTCAACCAGGCGAACATGAGCGCCCAGGGCATCCCGCAGATCGCGGTGGTGATGGGCTCCTGCACTGCCGGTGGTGCCTATGTGCCGGCGATGGCGGACGAAGCAATCATGGTCCGGCAGCAAGCCACCATCTTCCTCGCCGGCCCGCCGCTGGTGAAGGCGGCGACCGGAGAAGTGGTCAGCGCCGAAGACCTGGGCGGTGCCGATGTGCACTGCAAGATTTCCGGGGTGGCCGACCACTATGCCGACAGCGACGAACATGCGCTGGCCCTGGCTCGGCGCAGTGTGGCCAACCTCAACTGGCGCAAGCTGGGGCAATTGCAACAACGCACGCCGCTGGCGCCGCTTTATAGCAGCGAAGAGCTGTACGGCGTGATTCCGGCCGACGCCAAGCAACCGTTCGACGTGCGCGAAGTGATCGCGCGATTGGTGGACGGCTCGGTGTTCGATGAATTCAAGGCGTTGTTTGGCACCACACTGGTGTGCGGCTTTGCGCACCTGCACGGCTATCCGATTGCGATCCTGGCCAACAACGGCATTCTCTTCGCCGAGGCCGCGCAAAAAGGCGCGCACTTTATCGAACTGGCCTGCCAGCGCGGGATTCCGCTGTTGTTCCTGCAAAACATCACCGGCTTCATGGTCGGCCAGAAATACGAAGCCGGCGGCATCGCCAAGCACGGCGCCAAACTGGTGACAGCGGTAGCCTGTGCCAAGGTGCCGAAGTTCACCGTGATCATCGGCGGCAGCTTCGGCGCCGGTAACTACGGCATGTGTGGACGCGCCTACGACCCGCGCTTCTTGTGGATGTGGCCCAACGCACGCATCGGCGTGATGGGCGCCGAACAGGCCGCCGGCGTGCTGGTGCAGGTCAAGCGTGAGCAGGCCGAGCGCGCCGGCCAGGGTTTCAGCAGCGATGAGGAAGCGGCGATCAAGCAGCCGATCCTCGACCAGTACGAAACCCAGGGCCACCCCTACTACTCCAGCGCACGGCTGTGGGATGACGGCGTCATCGACCCGCTGCAGACCCGCGACGTGCTCGCCCTGGCCCTGTCCGCCGCGCTGAACGCCCCCATCGAGCCGAGCCGCTTCGGCGTGTTCCGCATGTAAATGGAGCTGCACCCCATGAGCGATTTCAACACCCTCGAACTGATCACCGACCCCCGTGGCTTTGCCACGCTGTGGCTCAGTCGTGAAGCCAAGAACAACGCGTTCAATGCCGAAATGATCCGCGAACTGATCATTGCCCTGGACCGGGTGCAAGGCGATCCGGCCCTGCGCTTTCTGGTACTGCGCGGGCGCGGCAAACACTTCAGCGCCGGCGCCGACCTGGCCTGGATGCAGCAGTCGGCCGAACTGGATTACCACACCAACCTGGACGATGCCCGAGAACTGGCGGAGCTGATGTACAACCTCGCCAAGCTGAAGATCCCGACGCTGGCGGTAGTCCAGGGTGCGGCCTACGGTGGTGCCCTGGGGTTGATCAGTTGCTGCGACATGGCGATTGGCGCCGACGATGCGCAGTTCTGCCTGTCGGAAGTGCGCATTGGCCTGGCGCCGGCGGTGATCAGCCCGTTCGTGGTGCAGGCGATCGGCGAACGGGCAGCCCGTCGCTATGCCCTCACAGCGGATCGCTTTGGCGGTCAGCGGGCACGGGAAATCGGCTTGCTGGCGGAAAGTTATCCTGCCGATGATTTGGACATACATGTCGAATTGTGGATTACCAATCTGCTGCTCAACAGCCCCGCGGCCATGCGCGCCAGCAAGGACCTGCTACGGGAAGTCGGCCACGGTGCCCTGACGCCAGCGTTGCGTCGCTACTGCGAGAACTCCATCGCCCGGATCCGCGTCAGCGCCGAAGGCCAGGAAGGCCTGCGTGCCTTTCTGCAAAAACGCGCGCCCAACTGGCAGCCTCAGGAGCCGCGTTCATGAAGACGCTTACTACCGTATTGGTAGCCAACCGTGGCGAAATCGCCTGCCGGGTGATGCGCACCGCCAAGGCCATGGGCCTGACCACCGTGGCCGTGCACAGCGCCACCGACCGTGACGCGCGGCACACCCGCGAGGCTGATATTCGTGTGGACCTGGGCGGCAGCAAGGCCGCCGACAGTTACCTGCAAATCGACAAACTGATCGCCGCGGCCCAGGCCAGCGGCGCCCAGGCGATTCACCCGGGTTACGGGTTTCTTTCGGAGAACGCAGGGTTTGCCCGCGCCATTGAAGCCGCCGGGTTGATCTTCCTCGGCCCGCCCGCCTCGGCCATTGATGCCATGGGCAGCAAATCGGCCGCCAAGGCGTTGATGGAAACCGCCGGCGTGCCGCTGGTGCCGGGTTACCACGGCGACGCCCAGGATCTGGAGACCTTCCGCCAGGCAGCCGAGCGTATCGGTTACCCGGTGCTGCTCAAGGCAACGGCAGGCGGTGGCGGCAAGGGCATGAAGGTGGTCGAGGACGTCAGCCAACTGGCCGAAGCGTTGGCCTCGGCACAGCGTGAAGCACTGTCCTCGTTTGGCAATGCGCAGATGCTGGTGGAAAAGTATTTGCTCAAGCCGCGTCACGTGGAGATCCAGGTGTTCGCCGACCAGCACGGTCACTGCCTGTACCTCAATGAGCGCGATTGCTCGATCCAGCGCCGCCATCAAAAAGTCGTCGAAGAAGCCCCGGCGCCGGGCCTGAGTGCCGAGCAGCGCAAGGCCATGGGCGAAGCGGCCGTGCGTGCGGCCCAGGCCATCGGCTACGTGGGCGCGGGCACCGTGGAGTTTCTGCTGGACGCCCGGAGCGAGTTTTTCTTCATGGAGATGAACACCCGGCTGCAGGTGGAACACCCGGTGACCGAGGCCATCACCGGCCTGGACCTGGTGGCCTGGCAGATTCGCGTGGCCCAGGGCGAGCCGCTGCCGATGACTCAGGAGCAAGTGCCACTGCTGGGGCATGCGATTGAAGTGCGCCTGTACGCCGAGGACCCGGCCAACGATTTTCTGCCGGCCACCGGGCACCTGGCGCTGTACCGCGAATCCACGCCAGGGCCCGGGCGCCGGGTAGACAGCGGCGTCGAACAAGGCGACAACGTGTCACCGTTCTACGACCCGATGCTGGGCAAGCTGATTGCCTGGGGCGAAGACCGCGAACAGGCGCGCCTGCGGCTGCTGGGCATGCTCGATGAATTTGCCGTGGGTGGACTGAAGACCAACCTGGGCTTCTTGCGGCGCATTATCGGCCATCCGGCGTTTGCCGCTGCCGAGCTCGATACCGGGTTTATCCCGCGTTATCAGGATGAGCTGCTGCCGGCGCCTGGCGAATTGAGTGAGGCATTCTGGCAGGCCGCCGGCCAGGCGTTCATGCAGACCCAACCGAGCACTGACACCCGTTCGCCCTGGGCCGACACCCGAGGTTTTCGCGCAGGCTTGCCGGGCGAGGTTTCCCTGCACCTGAGCTGCAACGGCCAGGATCGCCTGGTAATGCTGCAAGCCGGCATCAACCCGCCCCAGTTGCACGGCGAACAATTGCTGATCGACCAGCACGGCGTGCGCCGCTCCCATCTGGCGGTACGCGAGGGCGGCAGTGTGTTTTTGCGCTGGGACGGCGAGGTGCACAGTGTCAGCCTGTTCGACCCGATTGCCGCCGTCGACGCCAGCCAGTCCCATCAGGGCGGCCTGACCGCACCGATGAACGGCAGCATCGTGCGAGTGCTGGTGGAAGTCGGGCAAACCGTTGAAGCCGGTACGCAGTTGGTGGTGCTGGAGGCCATGAAGATGGAACACAGCATTCGCGCGCCCCATGCCGGCGTGGTCAAGGCGCTGTACTGCCAGGAAGGCGAAATGGTCGGTGAAGGCAGCGCACTGGTGGAGCTGGAAGCCGCGAGTTAAAACCTCGTGACCGCCTGCGCCACCACGCCGATGATCCGGCACTCTTCACTGAACAGCATATTCGGGTACGTAGGGTTGAGCGGCACCAGGTAAAGCTGGCCGCTCTGCCTGACCCATTTGCGCAAGATCGCCTGGGAATCAAATGCCCATTGGGCCACCACCAGTTTGCCGGGCTCGGGCTGGATGGCCGGGTCCACCAGAATCATCGTGCCTTCATTGATACTCAAGCCGCTGGGGGCGGTCATGGCGTCGCCAGTCACGCGCATCCAGAACGCCTTGCCACGGGCCTGATAGTCGCTCATCTGAAAACGAGTAACGCCGTACGGCCGAGGTTCTTCCTGCAATGGGTAGCCTCCCTTCCCTTCGCTCACCGGGTAACGGTAATTCGGGTTGTAGTGCGGCGCCGGCTGCAGTTCCTCGGCAACCGCCGCGAGCGCTTTTTCGCGAACCACCAGCGCGACCTCGAGCCCATCCAGGCCAAGCTCCTGCATCACCCGGTTCATATCGGCAAGGCTCGGCACCCGACGCTTGTTCAGCCAGTGGCCGACCCCGCCCTGAGACATGCCCAGGCGCGACGCCAGTTGGTCCTGCGTGACCTTGCGGTCTTTCATGTTGGCCTTGACCAACGCTATCCATTTATCCATGGGCCCTGACAATACGTTGTGTACTCACCACGACAATAAACAGTTTGTAGTAATCAATAAAACGCCATAAATACGATTAGTACTAATATCGATTGCAGGCTTTCGACACCCACACAGAGCACTGCCCTTATGACGACCACCCCGTATACCCTGCCCGACACCTGCGATGAAGACGAACGGCTGTTCCTGCGCAGCAGTGGCGCCGCCCAACGCGCGCTGGACTATTACCTGAAAGAGGATGCCGCACCGCCCTCCGTTGACGACACGTTGTTCGAGGTCAAGCCCGGCATCAGCGACGAGGAGGCCCTGGTCCACGCCTCCGACCTGCTGCGCAGCGCCGCGGCCACTGCGTACGAATCGGCAAACAGCGCCCACGGCAATAGCCGGGACCTGGCGTTTTCAGTGGTCTATTTGATCGATATGGCGAAGGTGATGGTGGAGCGGTCACTGCGGCTTTCGGCGAGGGGTGCCGAACAGCCGGCCAGCCTGTAACAGGCACGCGGGAAAAATATTTCTATCCAAGGGATAAAAACATTTGACTTGCAAATGATAATGATTATTATTGGACCTAGCTGATCGCGAGATCAGTCGATAGACCAAGAGACCTTAGGTCGGACTCTTGGAATATCTCCTCATCAGGCTAATCACGGTTTTTGACCCGGCTCTTTGGCCGGGTCTTTTTTTTGCCAGTTTTTCCCTGGCGTGACTTCAGGCTAATGAAGACTGTGTGTTGCTTGATGGCGCGCATGGTAGCAAAAGACCATCGCCAAAAGAAAGTCGATCGAGCGCTCTAGGCCGGTTCTTTCAAAAATAGCACTTGAGAATCAATCTCATAGATTCTAAGCTGCGGCGGCGTCATGGACGACGCCCCCCTCTTCACCCGCAAAAATTGCATCCAGGCTTTGCCCCGCTCCGGTGTAAAATGCCCGCCACAACACTCATATTCAGGCAACCAGACTATGACCGTGGCCTTGACCTCCATCAAGATCAGCACCGACTTCGACAGTGGCAATATCCAGGTGCTCGACGCCAGTGATGCTCACCAGTTGCTGCTGGCGATAAAGCCCGATACGCGCAGCCAGCACTACCAGTGGTTCCACTTCAAGG
This sequence comes from Pseudomonas sp. P7758, assembly GCF_013386485.1. Classification (NCBI taxonomy): domain Bacteria; kingdom Pseudomonadati; phylum Pseudomonadota; class Gammaproteobacteria; order Pseudomonadales; family Pseudomonadaceae; genus Pseudomonas; species Pseudomonas sp. P7758. The sequence continues at coordinate 9,065 of NZ_JACARS010000156.1, forward strand.
CCGAAGGCATGCATGTGGGTCACACCCACACCTTCCGCCTGAGCAATGCCGGCCACTCGTCCTACAAGCACGCCTGGAGCGGCTACAACGCCGTGGCGTCCTACGACCATATCAACTGGTTTCGGGTGCCCACCCGCTTTGATGGCGAGACGCTGCACATCACCCTCGAAACCCGTGAAAAACAGGCCTGGTTCGCTTACTTCGAACCCTACAGCCGCGAACGCCACGACTGGCTGATCGACCAGGCGCTGAACCGCGCCGGCACGCAATTGCTGGCCACCGGCAAAAGTGTCGAAGGCCGTGATATCCAACTGCTGCGCCGTGGCAAGGGCGAGGCCAACAAGCGCAAGGTCTGGATCATCGCCCAGCAGCATCCCGGCGAGCACATGGCCGAATGGTTTATGGAAGGCATCATCGAGCGCCTGCAACAGGACGGTGACGCCGAGCTGAAAAAGCTCCTGGCCGCCGCCGACCTGTACCTGGTACCGAACATGAACCCCGATGGCGCGTTCCATGGGCATCTGCGCACCAACGCCATGGGCCAGGACCTCAACCGCGCCTGGCAGAGTGCGAGCCAGGAGATCAGCCCCGAAGTACTGTTCGTCCAGCAACAAATGGAAAAGTACGGCGTTGACCTGTTCCTGGATATCCACGGCGACGAGGAAATCCCCTATGTGTTCACCGCCGGTTGTGAAGGCAACCCGGGCTACACGCCACGTATCGAGCAGTTGGAAAAACACTTCCGCAGCCACCTGAGCAACCTCACCCGGGATTTTCAGACCGCGCATGGCTACACCCGCGACCTGCCGGGCGAAGCCAATATGACCCTGGCGTGCAACAGCGTCGGCGAGAAGTTCGATTGCCTGTCCCTGACCCTGGAAATGCCCTTCAAGGACAACGACGACGCGCCCAACCCGCACACTGGCTGGTCGGGCAAACGCTCGATGCAGTTGGGCAAGGACGTGTTGAGCAGCGTGGCGGATATCGTCGGCGTATTGCGCTAATACATCCACGATCCCGGCGACGGCTGCATCACAGCAACCGTCGCCGGGGAAGGCTTCAGTCCTTGCTGCCGGTCATGCTTTGCAACACACCATCACGCCGGATCAAACCGTGGAACAGCGCCGCCGCCAGGTGCAACAACACCGTCAGAAACAGCAAATACGCCAGGTAACCGTGAGCCTTGCGCAACACGGCAAACAACGGCGCATTCGCCCCCACCAGCGCCGGCAACTGCACCGAACTGCTGAGCATCACCGGGTCGCCGGCCGCTGAAATCATCGCCCAGCCCAGCAGCGGCAACACCAGCATCAACGCATACAGCACCACGTGGGAGGCCTTGGCCGCCAGCACTTGCCACAGCGGCAAGTCGGCAGGCAGCGGCGGCTGGCGCGTGGAAAAACGCACCACCAGGCGCACGATCACCAGCGCCAGGATCGCAATGCCCAGCGGCTTGTGCAGGTGGATCAGCCACTCATGGCGTTCGGAAACCGAGGCCACCATGCCCGCGCCGATAAACAGCATGGCGATGATCATCAACGCCATCAGCCAATGCAGCAGCCGCGCCAGCGGGGCGAAAAACCGGGGTTGGGCATTCATGGCTTCGACTCCTGAGGGGCGCTGTGCAGCTGGCTGACTTCGCTGGTGCGACGCAGGTAGGAACTGGCGTACGCCGCCGAACGGGCGGCCAGCAATGGGTCATTCGAGGCTTCGATACCGCTCGGCAGCACCAGTGGATCAAAGTTGATGTCACGGCAATCACCGTCCATTTGCGGCTGGCTGCTTTCCAGCACCAGGGTCCCGGCATTCAGCACCTTGTGCTCACCGGTCCAGGTCTTGCTGGCGTCATCCACCGGGTCGCCCGGGTTGGCCAGGGTGAGGCTCAACTGCCAGCGCAACGGCCCGGCCACCAGGCGCTGGGCCAGGTCTTTTTCGAGGAAGTCGCTGCCGGCGGGCGCCGTAGCCCCCGCAGCATCCTGGCTTTGCGGTACGACGCCCCAGCGCACGGCCTGGCGTTGGCCGCTGGCGTTTACCAGGTAAAACGCGTTGATGCCGTTATAGGTTTCAGTGGCATAGCTGGCAGACGGCTTGGCGGTCTTGACCCAGGCCAGGAACGGCGCGGTCTCGGGGTGCGCCGCGAAGAACGCCGGCATGCCTGCCGGGTTCGGCTTGCCGGTGGCCGGGTCAGGTGCGCCGGCCTTGAGCATCTCGAAGAAGGCCTCGGGCGTGCCCACCGGGAACACCGGCATGCTGTTCATCCCGGTGCGCCATTGCTGGCCGTTGGCCAAGTTGAACTGCAAGGCAAAACTGCGGATCGGCACGCTGCTGTCCGGCGCATACGGGTTGCCGCTGGGCAGCGCAAAACGCCCGATAACCGGGGTGCGCGCCTCGCTGAATACCTGGGCACTGGAGTACTGGCGCGCTTCGGGGCTGCTCTCGAAATAACCGGCCACGCACACGCCCTTGGCATGGTTACGCCGGTAGCCAGGGTGCAAGCCGTTGTTGGTTTCCAAGGCATTGACCAGGGTTTTGGGACGCAACCGCTGTGGGTCGAGGCTTCCGTTAACGTAGGCAAACGCCCCGGCCACGACGGCAACCACCACGCCGATGCTGGCCAACCGAATTATCAGGCTTGCGGTGCTCAACGGCGGACGGGGCGGTGATGAGTGATCTACCATGAAATAACTCCAGGGCCCAAGGCCTTGAGTGGGTGAAACATAAGGTCGGAACACTTGGGACGAACGCCAGCGCACTCTATTCCCTGGCCTGCTGTTTATTTTTATTGGCCTGGAATAACCTTCAACGCCGGACGTCTTCCTAGTCCCAGCGTAGTGACTAGCCAGAATCCCATGCACGAACTCGACGAACAGTTACGTGAACTCATCCCCAGGTTGCGGCGTTTTGCCGTGTCCCTGACGCGTAACACCAGCAGCGCCGACGACCTGGTGCAGGCGAGCCTTGAGCGCGCGATCATCAGTTGGGCCGACAAACGCCTCGAAGGCGACTTGCGCGCCTGGCTGTTCTCGATCCTCTACCGGCAGTTCCTCGACGCCCATCGGCGCTCCCGGCGGTACACACGCATGCTGGAATTTTTCACCGGCCGCGATGATTCGCAGCCGTCGGTCGAGCGCACCGTCATCGCGCAATCGACCCTGCAAGCCTTCGACAAATTGAACACCGAACAGCGCGCCCTGCTGCTGTGGGTCTCGGTGGAAGGCTTGAGCTACAAAGAAGTCGCCGACATCCTCGAGGTGCCCGTGGGCACCGTGATGTCTCGCCTGTCGCGCGCGCGCCAGGCCCTGCGCCAGCTCAGCGACGGCGAAATCACCAGCCCTGCCCTGCGGATACTCAAATGATCAGCCTGCCTCCCAGCGAACGCGATTTGCATGCCTACGTCGATCACCAGCTCCTGGACGCCGACCGCCGCCAGCTCGAAACCTGGCTGGCGGCCCACCCGGACGTCGCCGCCCAGGTGCACGCCTGGCAACAGGACGCGCAGCACCTGCGGGCATCGTTGAGCGGCGCACTGCAACAACCCGCCAACCCCGAGCTGGACCCGGCCCTGATTCGCCAGCGGGTCAAGCGCCAGTCGCGCCGCCATCTCGCAACCGCCGCCATGCTGTTGATTGCCGTCAGTGTCGGCGGCCTCGGCGGCTGGCAGGCCCGCCAGGCTACGCTGCTCGAGAGCATGGCGCCCATGAGCGACGCGATGCAGGCCTACCGCCTGTTTGCCCAGGACGGCATCTTGCCCGCCGACTACCACGTGCAAAGCGGTGGCGACATGCAAGGCTGGCTCGACCGTTACTTCAACCAGGCCTACCGCCTGCCGGACCTGAGCCAGGCCGGGTTCAAGGCGGTCAGCGGGCGCCTGCTCAGTACCGAACAAGGCGCGGCGGCCATGGTGCTGTATGAAGACCCCCAAGGGCGACGCATCAGTTTCTATATCCGTCCGCCAGGCCCGGAAAACAAATTCCTGCCCCGTGGCAGCCGCAGTGCCGACGGGCTGCAGGCCGAATACTGGTCGGGCGCGGGCTACAACTATGCGATGGTCAGCCCGCAGGACGCCTCGACCACGCAGATGCTCAAGCAGACGATGCGGTTCTAGAAACCCACATCCAGTACCACGTTATCGACGTAGGTACCGGCTGGCGGCGTGGCCTGGTTGCTATAGATCGCCGCGTTGTAGTTGAACACTTGGCTACCGGTGCCCAGGCCATTCCCGGGGTTCACCTCAGCCGTGGAGCTGGCGCGCCGGGCAGTGGTCACGCTGCCCCAGCGAGTGGTGGTGGCGCTTTTGAAGATATCGTAATTGAGGAAGTTGCTCCCCGAGATCATCCGCCGCTGCCCGCCCACACTCACCGGGTTCTGCCCGTCGCTGATGCCCACGGTGTAGGCACTGCCCTTGGTGCAGGCAATCGTGGCTTGCCCGCTCACGCTGGAAAAACCACTGATCACCGGGGCGCTGCCGAAGCTGATGTTGGGCGCGGTGATCGTGCAGTCATTGGCCACGGTCATGCTGACGGTCAACGTCGTGGTGCCACTGTTGATATCCCGCCCCAGACAAATCCCGCCGATACCAATGCCCGAGCAATAGTTCCAGTTCCAGAAAATACTCAGGGTTTCGCTATAGGTGCCGGCCGCCACGTTGCTGCCGATCGTCGTGCTCATGTAAAGCGGCAAGGTTTTCGTGCCCGGCCCGGAAATCAGCCCGGCGGTTTGCGCGATGCCGCCGGGCCCGCCAAAGTCGAACGCGGTGCCCCGGGTCATCGGAAAGCCGGTGGTGTTGTTGGCATAGACCGTGTAGCTGATCACATCACCGGTGGGCCCAACCATGCCGCCCTGGGAGGAACCGGTGATGGTGGCGTAAAAGTGGTCGGTGGAAGCCAGCAACGAAATCAGGGCAGAGGTACAGTTCAAGCCGCCGGAGGTGGTCGAACTGGTCTGGGCGGCAGTGCGCACGGTCATCGAACTCACCGACGTGCCAAAGCTGGCTGGCACGGTCGCCCCCACCGAACACAAGGCCTGCGCCTGCTGCACGCCCCCAAGGCTCGCCAACACCAGCATTCCCGACACCCATCCTTTGACCCGCACACCCACACTCCTTATCTCATTGGCAAACCAGCGGCCCGATCAGCGGCACCTGCTCCTCGTTGATATCCACGTCGAACGTTGCCTGGCAGGTACGGCCCTCACCCACAGTGACTTGCAAGGTGTTGTGGGCCGCCAGGTTCTCCAGGTACACCAGGCCATCCCACCCCACCACCGCGCGCGCCCCGGTTTGCTCATGACGCACCTGGCTGCCCAGGGGCAGGTCCTGATGCCGGGCATCCACCAGGGTGATACTGGCCGCGATCACCCGGCGCACCGGGAACTCCAGCAAGTAGCCGCTGCCGCGCCGCACCGCCACGCGCTGCTCGACATTCGGGGTCTGCACGTTGACCGGCAGGTTCAGCGGGTCGATTTCATACTTGCCGCGGTAGTACGCGCTGCTCCACGGCACCAGCAAGTGCCCGTTGCGGTCGGTTTCCCCCACCAACTGGTTTTCATAGAGCACCGGCACACCGGAATAGCCGTCGGTGCTCACCACCACAAACGCGTCATTGACCTGGTTGGCGGTGAACACCTGATTGTCCATCCACACCAGCGAGCCACTGGCATCCGCCCAACGGGTCTCGGCGTCACTGCTGCCGTACACGCCCGCCTGCAATTGCACCGACTGCATGCGCCAGGTCAGGTCGGCCTGGCGATAGGCCGGGCCGTCGCCACTGGCATACCCCAGGTTGTAGCCCACGCCGCCCTCGGACGGCACCGCCCGGCTGTAGTTGACCCGCTGGCGACTTTCGCCGGCCTGGCTGCGCTCGTTGCTCAAGGCCAGGCTGCCGTAGACGTCGAACGGGATGACCAACTGCGCCTGCATGGCCCAGTTGCTGTCACCGACCTCACGGTTGGCCGACAGATAGAAACTGGTGTTGCGCCACAGCTGTTTGCTCCAGGTGAGGTTCATCAGCCGGGTGCGGGAGTCATCGGCCGCCTGTACATCGAAATAGCCGGCACCGATGCTGCCGAAATCGTTGAGGTTCAGGCTCAGCGTCACCTGCTCGCTGCGCTTGCTGAGGCTCGCATAAGGCGTGTCGACCAGGGTCAGGTCGGCGTACTGGTCGCGGCGCTCTACTCGCTGGTATGACAGGCTGTAGCGCTGGTTGCTGTATTGATAACCGAAGCTCAGTTGCTGGCCGGTCTCGCCATCAAACTGGCTTTGGCTGAGGGCGGTATTGAGCACCCCGAAGTTGCCCAGCCGCACGTTGCCGCCGAGCCCGCCCAGGGTCAGGTCGCCTGAGGCTTCGGCATGGCTTTCCAGGGTGAAGTAGTCCGACACCCCGTAACGAAACGTGCCGCTGGCCACGCCCGGCCCGTAGCCAAAATCCCGAATGGTGTAGTCGCGGCGCAAATTACCGGCCGCCACCGAAAAATCCGACAGGCCTTTTTGCAGCAACGTACTGGTGACGTAGAACGGCACGGTGGTCGACACCTGCCGGCCCAGGGCATCGGTGGTGACCACCACCGCTTCGCCGGCGCCGTTGATAAACGGCACGTTGGTCAAGGTGTAAGGGCCCGGCTGCAGATCTGCGCTGCTGGATTTGTAGCCATTGATGAACAGGTCCACCGACGACGGCACCGCCGCCTCCCCGGCAAATTGTGGCAAGGGGTAAGTCACCAGGTCCGGGCGTACGCCGAAATCCCGCGACACTTGCACCCCGCCCAGGCGTACCGAACTGCTCCACGGCAATGCGCTGCTGATCACGTCGCCCGCCTCGTAGGTCAGCAGGCGCTCATCGTCGGAAAAGCGCCAGGTGGTGTCATAGCGCCGATAGCCATTGTTCAAAGTGCTGCCGCTGGCCTGGCCGCCAAAGGTGGTGCGGTATTGGCCGGTATTGGACAACGTGCCCCAGGTATCGAACAGCCGCACTTCGTTGAAGATGCCCAGGTATGTGCCGGCGTCATCGGTGTCGTTCAGGTAAGCGTCATAGTTGAGCAACGCACCAAAACTGGTGAGTGCCTGGGCGCGCGGGTAGTTGTTGCGGCTGCCGATGAACTGCGCCGGCAACCACGCCGGCGGTACCGTCAACATGAGGCGCTGGCCCTGGCTGTCGTAATCGGTGTGCAGGCCCGGCAGGTGGTCCAGCGCGACCTCGGTGGTGATCTCGGCCGGCAGCTTCATGCCCACGTCCCGCAAGGTGGCCGCCGGCACAAACAGGCCGCCGGCGCGCTGATCCACGGCCACCACCCGGCCAGTGTCCATCTGGTTGACCACCAGTTCGAGGAACAACTGTGCATCGGCAACAGCCTCCATGTTGCTGGGCGGCGGCGGCAACGGCGCGGCCACGCCAAGCGGCGCAAGCACCAGGCCCGCCAGGCCGCCCACCACCCACACCGATCGCCATCGACTACGAGCCCAACCATGGCTCACCAAGGCATTGTGTCCATCAATGGACATCTCCATCCGTTAAGACCAAGGGCTGCTCCATGCCCTATTCCATTGCGTTACCGTCCCGGCGCAAGGTTCTCCAGTTGCGCTGCGCCATTGACTCGCACCTGCAGCGGCTGATCGCCCGCGACACCTTGTGGCACCGGCCAGCGCATGGTTGCGCCCGGCAGTACATAGCCGAGCAGGCCGTCTACCAGCGGCCGGGTCTGCCCGCCCTGTTTGAACGCCACATCGGTGAGCCGCGCGTGCACCGCGCCCTGGTTGCGCATCTCCACATAGTTGCGCCCGCCGACGGTGACTTTTTTCCAGCTCAGGTCAGGCTTGCCCGCGCCCTTGGGGTCGCGCTGGCGCGTCGCGTCTTCCTTGCTCCACAGGCCTGCGCCGTAGGCGAACAACGGCACCGAATAACGCATCTGAAAGCGGATGGCGGCGGCCGTCTTGCCATCGGCTGCGGGGGTTTCAGGGGTGGCGGCGGGGATTTCGTCGATGATGATCCGATAGGCCAACTCCTGGCCCGGCGGCACTTCCCGGGTCCGGGTCAGGCGCACCAATTGCTTCTGCCCCGGTTCGATCTTCGCCACCGGCGGGCTGCCGATCACGTCGCGCTGGTTCTGGTACTGCTCGTCAAACCCGCCCTGGCTCCAGGCAAATACCCGGATCTGCAGGTTCGCAGTCTCTGTACCGCGATTCTCCAACCACAAGGCGCTGGCCTGTTGATCGGCCTCCAGCACCGGGTCAATGGGCCAGATCAGCACCGAACTGGCAGCCTGGACCTGCCCGGCGCCCAACGCCACCAGACCGATAAAACCCGCAACCCAATACCGCCGGGAAGCTGCAAACATAGATTCCACTCCTCATGCCAATCGCCTTACCAGGACAGCTGCACCTGCAGCACGTCGCTGTACGTCCCCCCAGGCTGATTACCCGGTAACACCACCCGGCCGTAAATCGGCAGGGTTATATTGTTCGCGTTGCTGTAGGCCACGCTGACGCTTTGACTGATCCCCAGGCTCTGGCTCAGGGCCGCGTCCTGAAACAGCTGGTACGCCACTTGGGCACTGCCGCTATTGAGTTGCATGTGCCGGCCACTGGCGTTGTACAAGCCGCCGTTGACGCTCATGTTCAAGGTGACTCCCGGGGTGCATTGCAGCGTTACCCCGCTGCTCAGCGCCACCGACACCGTGCTGGTGGACAACGACGAATAGCTGCCGAACGCCAGGCTGCCGTAGTTCGTGCCGCCGCCCACCACCAGGCAGCCTGCGGCAATCGTCGCGCTGACCTGGATCGTCTGGCTGGTCACCGCCAGCAACGACAACGGCATTCCCCAACCCGTGATGACCGCCAGCGTCGCCCAGCAGGCCCGCTTCATGGCACTAGAACGTCAGTTGCACCGACACCGTGTCGGTGTAGGTACCCGCCGGCAAACCTGCCTTGCCCACGGCCTGGCCGTAGATGTTCACGGTTTGCGCAACGCCCGTGCTCGCACCTACGTTGATAGTTCCGTTGATCGCCAGAAGTGTCGAATGCCCGGTGTCGGTGTAGAAGTCATACGGCACATAATTGGCCACGCCGTCATACAGCGCCCGGGTGCCGCCCGTGGACTGGCCGTCATGGGAGCCCGCGCCCACGGTGATCACCGGCGAGGTGCCCGAGGAACACTGGATCGACAACGCGCCTCCACCGCCGCCCAGCACCTGGCCGGACTGCGTGGTGAACTGGCTGTTGGTGGTACCGAAATTGATCGTACCGAAGTTCAAACCGGTGGTGCCGCCCACGCCGTTGACCAGGCAACTGTTGGTCAGGATCAGCGTGGAGCTGATCTGCCCGGTGACCGTCGTGGCCGCCTGGGCACCCGATACCCAGGCCAGTGCGACCAATGGGAGAACTGCTTTAGATACAAGTGCATGCATGATGTCCATCCTCATGAATTACCAATCCAGAGTCACCGTCAGGGTGTCTGTGTAGATGCCGGCCGGTAGGGCCCTGGTATTCGCCACCACCGAGCCGAATACCGGGATCGGTACCTGTGCGCCCTTGGTCACGACGAAATTGCGTTGCTGGCCGATGCTGTAGGTGCTTCGGCCCGCAGGATCGGCCGACAGCCGATACGGTATGGTTTGCCGGCCATTGCTCAAGCGCCGGGTGATGCCGTCGCCATGGGCGCCGCCGTCGATGGTCACGGTGAAACTGCTCACCACCGACGGGTTGCAGGACACAGCGAGCGCGGCCTTGTCGCCATCACTGATGCCGGCACCCAGGCCCTTGTCCCAAGTGGGTCCGTGGCTGCCGAAATCCAGCAAGGCCGAGCCGCCATCCGGGCTCACCGGCGCGCTGTCGGTGCCTTTGCTCACCTGGCAACTGGCGGTAATCACCAGCCGTGCGTGAATCTGCCCGGCGACCGCCGCCTGGGCGTCCTCGGCCAGGAGCAACAGGCCGCCCAGCGCGATGCAGGCCAGGGCGCGGCTTACCATGTCACCGTCACTTTGAGCAGGTCGGAATAACGCCCCACGGCCGGTATTTCCTTGAGCGGCTCGATGCGTCCATAAAGTGGCAAGTCCACCGTGCCGGAATCGGGCACGCGGCCGCTCAACGGTACGTCCACGGCCAAGGGGATGCGGCGTGCGGCATCGGCATAAATTCGATAGGGAATGGGTTTGATCGAGGGGGCAGCAGCGCCCAGGTAACGTACTTCGCCGATGCCGCCATGCAGGCCGCCGTCGACACGCATCTGATACGGCGTATCCGGGTTGCACTCCAGGCGTGGCTGGCGCTGGCTGATCAAGGCTGCACTCAACGGGCCTGCCGGGTCATCCAGCCGGGAGCCGCTGCCGAAATCCAGTACGCCGAGCTGCTCGATCCCTGCTTCACGCGTGGTGCCGACCAACTGGCACCCCCGCTGCACGTCGATACGCACCTCAACCTGGAGCTGTGCGCCATAAACCGTGTTGCAGAGCATCGCGCTCATGATTGCCAAGACTGCGTGTCCCTTCACTGCCCCAAATCCTTATACAGGGGTGACTGCTGTGTATGAGGTTAGTCACTTGAAGGGAATCCGCCAGTCAGGTCGGTGTTTTGGATCCATTGACCCATGCCTTTTCCAGATAGCTCGCGCCGTGCTTCTCTATTGGTCAAACCGCAACCGGCGCTCTAAAGTGAGCGACCACCGAAACACAGAGTGACTGACATTGGCTGCTTTACCGCCCCTGCTCAAACGGTTGCTGGGTAAACCCGCGGCGACCACCGCCGCCCCCGGTATCAGCGCATTCTTCCAGGGCAAGGCCCGGCAACAGGGCTATACCCTCAGCCCAAGCCAGCAACAGGTGATCGAGACCATGGCCCGGCAAACCGACCATCTGCTGGCCGGGCGCCCTACCCGCAGCCTGTACCTGCACGGCGCCGTCGGCCGGGGCAAGAGCTGGTTGCTGGACGGCTTTTTCCAGGCGTTGCCGATTGCCGAGAAACAGCGCGTGCACTTCCACGACTTTTTCGCCCGTCTGCACCAGGGAATGTTTGCCCATCGCCAGCAGCGCGATGCCTTGGCCGTGACTCTGGATGAGTTGCTCGATGGCTGCCGCGTGCTGTGCTTCGACGAGTTTCACGTACATGATATCGGCGATGCGATGCTGATCAGCCGCCTGTTCAAGGCCCTGTTCCGGCGCGGAGTCTGGGTGCTGGTAACCTCCAATTATCCGCCCGCCGGGTTGCTGCCGAACCCCTTGTACCATCAGCGGTTCAAGCCGGTGATCGAGCTGATCAGCGCGCGCATGGACGTCATGGAAGTCAGCGCCCCCCAGGATTTTCGCAGCCTGGCCCAGGCCCATGGCGATCAGCGGTTCAGCGCTGGCCAGTTCGTGTGGCCGGGGACTGCCGCGCAACGCCAAGCCCTGGGCCTGCCGTCAGCGGATCAGGCCCCGGTCAGCCTGACCGTCGGAGCCCGGCAATTGACTGCCCGCTGGCACCAGGACCGCAGCATTGCCTTCACCTTCAGCGACCTGTGCGAACAACCGACCGCCGTCATGGACTACCTGCAGCTGTGCCGCGACTATGAACGCTGGATCATCGACGGCCTGCCGCATCTGGCGGACTGTCCGATTGCCGCCCAGCAACGGTTCATCAACCTGGTGGACGTGCTCTACGACCAGGACAAGCAATTGGTGCTGATCGGCGAGCAGCCGCTGGAGCAATCCCTGAGCGGCCAGGCCATCGATTTGGCGCGCACCGCCAGCCGCCTGGGGCAGTTGCAGAAGATCGGGCCGCAACCCGCTATCATGAGCGCCATTCACGCCCCTATTGCCGAGTGACGCGCCGTTCATGGATACCCTTGCCCAACTCAAGGCCGGCCAATTGGCCGGCATCAAACGCCTGGACCTGCGCTGTGGGCTGACCGAGTTCCCCCGGGAAATCTTCGACCTGGCCGACTCCCTGGAAATCCTCAACCTGACCGGCAATGCCCTGAGCAGCCTGCCGGATGACCTGCACCGCCTGCCCCATTTGCGCGTGCTGTTCTGTTCGGAAAACGCCTTTACCGAACTGCCGCAATGCCTGGGCCAGTGCGCGCAGTTGAGCATGATCGGCTTCAAGTCGAACCAGATCAGCAGTGTCCCGGCGACGTCGCTGCCACCCTTGCTGCGCTGGCTGATCCTCACCGATAACCACATCAGCCAATTGCCGGACGAACTGGGTGAACGGCCTTTGCTGCAAAAACTGATGCTGGCCGGTAACCACCTGGAGCAGTTGCCGCAAAGTCTCGCCCAGTGCAAAAACCTCGAATTGATCCGCATCGCTTCCAACCGCATGACCCGCCTGCCGGACTGGTTGCTGGGTTTGCCGAGCCTGACCTGGCTGGCCTACGCCGGTAATCCGGTAGAGATGGCCGTGGAAGAGGCCCGCCATGACGCGACGCCAAACATTCCCTGGTCCGAGCTGGAATTGAGCGAAGTGCTGGGGGAAGGCGCTTCCGGAATCATCCGCAAAGCGTACTGGGCCCCGTCAAACGGGCCGGTCAAGGCGGTCGCGGTCAAACTCTATAAAGGCAGCATTACCAGTGACGGCTCGCCCCTGCACGAAATGCACGCCTGCATCGCCGCCGGACTGCATGCCAACCTGATCAAGGTAGAAGGCCGTGTCGTCGACCACCCGGAAGGCCAGGCGGCACTGGTGATGCAACTGATCGAACCGAACTATCGCAACCTTGCGGCGCTGCCGAGCCTGGCGTCGTGCACCCGGGATATCTACGAGCCCATCACCCGTTTCAGCGCGGATGTGGCGCTGCGCATGGCCCGGGGCATCGCTTCGGTGGCGGCGCACCTGCACGCGCAAGGCATCACCCACGGTGATCTGTACGGCCACAACATTCTGTGGAATGAAGCCGGTGAATGTCTGCTTGGGGACTTTGGTGCAGCGTCGTTTCACGCCACGGTCGACAGCCAGGAAACCCGCGCGTTGCAGCGCATCGAAGTCAGGGCGTTCGGGGTGTTGCTGGGGGAATTGCTGGAAAGGATTGATGCGGGGTTGAGCGAGGAAAAGCGCGTGGCGCTGGAAACCTTGCGGGACAACTGCTGCCAGCCGGATGTGCTGGCCCGGCCCGGGTTCGAGGAAATCACAACCCTGTTGCAGTCTTCCAAACTCAGCTAAACCCAATGTGGGAGCGGGCTTGCTCGAGAATGCGGTGTGTCAGTCAATACATGCTTGGCTGGTACACCGTATTCGCGAGCAAGCCCGCTCCCACATTTGGACCGGGTTCACATCAAATCAGAATTAACCCGCCAACCCGACGAACATGTCCTGCACGTCATCATGGTTGTCCAGGCCTTCCAGGAAGGCTTCGACTTCAGCCATCTGCTCATCGCTCAAACCGCTCACCGGGTTCTTCGCGATGTAGCCGAGCTTGGCCGACAGCACGGTGAAACCCTGCTCCGGCAGGGCTTTCTGCACGGCATCCAGGTCGGTGGTCTCGGTGATGAACAAGGTCGTGCCTTCTTCTTCGCCTGCCTCGAAATCCTGGGCACCGGCCTCAATCGCGGCCATTTCCGGATCGGCTTCCGGGCTGTCCGGCGAGGCTTCGATCAGGCCCACATGGTTGAAGTCCCAGGCCACGGAGCCGGACGCGCCGAGTTGCCCCTTGCGGAACGCCACGCGGATTTCCGCCACGGTGCGGTTGATGTTGTCGGTCACGCATTCAACGATCAGCGGCACCTGGTGCGGGGCAAAACCTTCGTAGGTTACGCGGTGGTATTGCACGGTCTCACCGAGCAGACCGGCGCCTTTCTTGATCGCGCGTTCCAGGGTTTCCTTGGGCATCGACGCCTTTTTGGCCTGCTCCACCACCAGGCGCAAATGTGCGTTGGTAGCAGTGTCGGCACCGTTGCGGGCGGCAATGGTGATCTCTTTCACCAGCTTGCCGAAGATCTTGCCCTTGGCATTGGATGCCGCTTCTTTATGTTTGACTTTCCACTGTGCGCCCATGACTCACTCTCTTCTGTCCATCGCGCCGAGACGTCTACTGGCCGGCGCTTTGGGGGCAGAGTTTATAGCGCTGAAACACTCTAATCCACCAAAAAACCGGCCATGCCCCTCAGGTCCGCAAGGGATTGATGGCGCGCTCACGGTCGGGCACGAAGTCGCCCACCTGCGCCAGCACCGCCGGCCTGGCGTTCCAGTAGGGCATCAACACCAGGGAGGAAAACAACGCGGCGCCGGCAAACACGATAAACACCGTGACGGTGTCGAAGTAGCCCGGCAACAAGCCGCCCAGGACTGCACCCACCGAACCGCAGCCGTTGACGAACCCCGCAGCCGTCGCGCCGGCCTTGGCGGTGCCGAAGTCGATGGCGGCGGTGCTGCTGATCATCGAGTCCGGCCCGTACAGGGTCAGGCCCATCACAAACAGCAGCGCCATCACCAGCGCCACACTGCCGGTGTGCAAGGCGCCCATGAACAACGCCAGGGCCACGGTCAGTGCCAGCAGGCTGAGGACACAGGCCGGCATGCGCCGGGCGCCGAACAGTTTGTCGGACGCCATGCCGATCATGATCGGCCCCAGCAACCCCGCCAGCTCGAACGCCGTCGGCACAATCGCCGCGCCGACCTTGCCCACCGACGGCATCTGCTCATACACAATCACCGGCCCCCACAACAGGATCGCGTAACGCGCCGGTTTCAACAGAAAGTACGCCAGCCCCAGGGTCAACACAGTACGGTTGCGCAAGATGGCCCGCAGCGGCTCCAGCACACTGGCGTTCTTCTCGGCGGCAGTCTGTTCCGGTTCCGGTTCCACTGCCGGTAACCCCACATCCTGTGGCGTGTTGCGCTGGAAAATGAAAAACAGCACCGCGACCACGAAGACCACAGCCGCACTGGAGATAAATGCCGCATGCCAGGTGCCGATCAGCGTATACGCCCACCATCCGGCAAACGGCGACGCCACCAGGCCACCAAAGGCGTAGCACGAGCTCCATAAACCCAGCACCCGGCCACGCTGCTGCGCCGGGAAGAAACTGCCAAGGTTCTTGCACAGCCCGGACCAGCCGGTGGACTGGGCCAGGCCCTGGATCAACATGCACGTGACAAAGATCGGTAACGTGGCAAACGTGCCCATCACCAGGGCGGCGGCGGCTGAAATCAGCAACCCGCCGAGTACCACCACACGCGGCCCGAAACGGTCGGCGAGCATGCCCCAGGTGAATTGGCCAACGGCGTAGGCCGCCAGGTAGATGCCATCCAGGTTGGCCATCATCATCTTGTCCAGCGGGAAACTCGGGTCGTCGACGATCCCCAGCTTGGCCACCGAAAAAGCCTTGCGGGTGAAATAGAAGGCCGCGTACGCCAGCCAGGTGATGGCGAAAATCTGCACGCGCCAACGCTTGATGTGACTCAAGGGAGTATTCATGGTGGTTCTGACCTCGGGTGTGAGTGTGCCGGCAGAATGAAAAGCAAACGCCTGTATTTTTATTGTTGAGCACTGCAGTACCGGCGCTTGGAGGGGCGCGGTATTGGTCAGATGAGTCCCGCTGGTGAGCACGCAGAAGACCCATGGCCGCCGAAGGTGTAGGACTCGACCTACGGCGACTGGGGCTATCAAAGCAATGGCTGACTAATAGGTAAAATCGATTTATCGTATTTCAAATATAAGCTGAGCTTGTAAGAGGATTCGCGATGTCGGTGTCTCACGCGCAACTCAAAGCCTTCCATGCGGTGGCCGTACACGGCAGTTTTACCCACGCAGCCGAACGCTTGTTCCTCAGCCAGCCGGCCATTTCCGACCAGGTGCGCAAGCTTGAGGAACGTTTCGGCGTGCTGCTGTTTCATCGCAACAAACGTTCGGTGCGCTTGACCGACCTCGGCGAGCGCCTGTTGAGCATCACCCAGCGTCTGTTTGCCGTCGCGGCGGAAGCCGAAGAGCTGTTGCAGGATTCCCGCGCCTTGCAAACCGGCACCCTGACACTCGCGGTGGACGCCCCGGTGCATGTGCTGCCGCAGATTGCGCGCTTCTGCCAGTTGTACCCGGGCATCAGCGTGAAGATCGAAACCGGCAACACCGATGAATCACTGTTTCGCCTGTACAACTACCAGGCCGACCTCGCGCTGCTGGGGCGCGATGTGGACGACGAGCGGCTGCTGTCACTGCCGCTGCCCGATGACCAATTGCTCGCGTTTGTCGCCCGCAACCACCCGTGGGCGGGCCGCGAGTCGATCTGCCTGGCGGACCTGGACGATACGCCGCTGGTGTTGCGGGAAATCGGCTCGGTGACCCGCCAGACCCTGGAGCAGGAAATGCACCAGGCCGGGCTGCGCATTCGCCCGGCGATCCAGGTGGAAGGCCGCGAAGCCGCGCGGGAGGCGGTGGTGGTGGGGATTGGCGTGGGGGTGGTGTCGGCTGCGGAGTTTGGCGCAGATTCGCGGGTGTATGCGATGCCGATCCGTGACTGTACGCAGCGGATGAAGGAAACACTGGTGTGCTTGAAGGAGCAGAGTTCGCGGCGGGTGGTGGCGACGTTTCTGGAGATTGTGCGGGAAAGTTTGCGGTGAAGTTGAGGGCCCCTTCGCGAGCAAGCCCGCTCCCACAGTTGACCGAGTTCTACCGATGGAACGCGGTCGAATGTGGGAGCGGGCTTGCTCGCGAAAGGGCCAACTAGATCTCAAGCCAACCCCCACTCAGGGCGCCAACTCGAAAAACGCCTGAATCAACCGCAACTCCCGCCGCCGCTCCATGCACCCGATCACATGCCGGTTCACCAGCCCCTCGCCCTGGATCGGAATCGCGTGCACCCGCGGATCCCGGCTGACTTCCATCGACGACACCACCCCAACCCCCAACTCGGCCGCCACCGCTTCCGTCACCGCCTCACGGCTGTCCAGTTCCAGCAACACCCGGGGCTGCACGCCGGCCTGGGCGCAGGCATCGTCAAAGGTCCGCCGCGTGATCGAGCTGGGTTCACGCAACACCATGATCACCTGATCCAATTGCTCCAGCCGAATCCCCGCAGGCTCCGCCAGCCACGGATGCCCCGCAGGCACCAACGCGCAAATCCGTGACTCGATCAACGGCTGCAAGTGCAGGCCCTTGCGCGGCTCCACCTCGGTCAACACCGCCACGTCAGCCCGCTCCGACAACAGCGCCGCGAGGGTTTCCTGCGCATTGCCCAGGCGCAAATTGACAGTAATCCCCGGATACCGCTGCCGTAGGCTGGCCAGCATCGGCATGACCATGTGCGGCCCATCCGCCGCCACTTCCAGGCGCCCGGTAAGTAATTGCCGGTTGGCCTCCAGCAACGTCTGCGCCTCTTCCACCAGGCCGAAGATCGCCCGGGTGATCGCCGCGAGTTTGGTGCCCTCCTCGGTCAACTCCACCCGCCGCGCGGTACGCCGCAGCAGCGCGATCTGGTAGTGCTCCTCCAGCGCCTTGATATGCCCGGTCACCGCCGGCTGGCTGATGAACAGGCGCTCGGCCGCCCGGGTAAAACTGCCCTCGCGGGCCACCGCATCAAACGCACGCAGTTGAAACAGGTTCATAGCTATCGGCCTCACTGATAGCTCGCATAACAACAAACAATTTGATTGATGACAAGCCAAACTGCAATTTAGGCGCCGTAACTTCATCCCAATGTTTTGCGAGGACACACGAATGAGCACTGCCGCGCCGATCCTGCTGACCCCGGGGCCCTTGACCACCTCGGCCCGCACCCGCCAGGCCATGATGGTCGACTGGGGTTCATGGGATGACCGCTTCAATCAACTGACCGCCAGTCTTTGCGAGCAACTGCTGGTGATCGTCAACGGCACCGCCAGCCACCATTGCGTGCCATTGCAAGGCAGCGGCACCTTTGCCGTGGAAGCGGCCATCGGCACCCTCGTGCCACGGGACGGCAAGGTGCTGGTGCTGATCAACGGCGCCTACGGCAAGCGCCTGGCGAAGATTTGCGAAGTGCTCGGCCGCGAGTTCAGTACCTTTGAAACTGCCGAGGACGAACCCACCACCGCCGCCGACGTCGACCGCCTGTTGCACGCCGACAGGGGCATCACCCACGTCGCACTGATCCATTGCGAAACCAGCACCGGGATTCTCAACCCGTTGCCCGAGATCGCCCAGGTCATCGCCCGCCACGGCAAGCGCCTGATTATCGACGCCATGAGCTCCTTCGGCGCGCTGCCGATCGACGCCCGCGAGGTGCCGTTCGACGCGCTGATCGCCGCCTCCGGCAAGTGCCTGGAAGGCGTACCGGGGATGGGTTTTGTGTTCGCTGAAAAGCAGGCGCTGGCTGCAGCCCAAGGCAACTGCCACTCCCTGGCGATGGACCTTTTCGACCAGCACAGCTACATGGCCAAGACCGGCCAATGGCGCTTCACACCGCCGACCCACGTGGTGGCGGCGCTGCACGAAGCGCTGCTGCAATACAACGAAGAAGGCGGCCTGCCCGCCCGGCACCAGCGCTACGCCGACAACTGCCAGGCATTGCTGGACGGCATGGCCGAACTGGGCCTGCGCAGCTTCCTGCCCGCCGCGATCCAGGCGCCGATCATCGTTACCTTCCACGCGCCGAAAGACCCGCGCTACCAGTTCAAGGAGTTCTACGAACGGGTCAAGGCCAAGGGCTTCATCCTTTATCCCGGCAAATTGACCCAGGTGGAAACCTTCCGCGTGGGCTGCATCGGCCATGTGAACCAGGCCGAGATGCAAGCCGCGGTCGCGGCGGTAGCCGAGGTGCTGCAAGAAATGAACGTGCTCGACATCTGACTGCCCACTACTCCTAGGATCTGAACCATGAACTACGCAAACCCAACCCAGCTTCAAGCCGCGATCCTCGACTGGGCCGGCACCGTGGTCGATTTCGGCTCGTTCGCGCCCACGCAGATTTTTGTCGAAGCCTTCGCCGAGTTCGACGTGCAGGTCTCCATCGAGGAAGCCCGTGGCCCGATGGGCATGGGCAAGTGGGACCACATCCGCACCCTGTGCGACCAGCCGCAGGTGGCCAAGCGTTACCGCAAGGCCTTCGGCCGCACACCGACTGACGATGATGTGACCGCCATCTACCAGCGCTTCATGCCGCTGCAGATCGAGAAGATCGCCGAGCACTCGGCATTGATCCCCGGTGCCCTGGACACTATCGCCAACCTGCGCCAGCAAGGGATCAAGATCGGTTCGTGCTCCGGCTACCCCAAGCAGGTGATGGACAAGGTGGTCGAACTGGCTGCCACCAATGGCTATATCGCCGACCACGTGGTCGCCACCGACGAAGTACCCAACGGCCGACCATGGCCGGCCCAGGCCCTGGCCAACGTGATCGCCCTCGGGATCGATGACGTAGCGGCCTGCGTGAAGATCGACGACACCGTGCCGGGCATCCTCGAAGGCCGTCGCGCCGGGATGTGGACCGTGGCGCTGACCTGCTCGGGCAACGCCCTGGGCCTGACCTACGAGCAGTTCCGCGCCCTCGACGCCGGCACACTCGCCAGCGAACGCACGCGTATCCAGGCCATGTTCGAAGGCTCGCGCCCACACTACATGATCGACACCATCACCGACCTGCCTGCGGTGATCGCCGACATCAACCAGCGCCTGGCACGGGGTGAAATGCCGCAGGGCAACTGATCGAGGTCAAAAGATCGCCTATACACCCTCCTCTCACGGGCAAACCTCGTAAAACAGGCTTACATTGAAAGGACTCCGTCGCAAAGAACGGAGGTTTGCCCTGATGAGTGAGGAAGAAAGCGATGCCCTGGAAAAATTCCGATACGCGTTACAGCACCATGTCGATTGCGTTGCACTGGCTGATGGTGGTGCTGCTGGCGGTGGTCTACGCCTGCATTGAGTTACGCGGGCAGTTTCCCAAAGGCAGCGGCGCACGTACGTTGATCGTGGAAATGCACTTCATGTTCGGCCTGACGGTGTTTGTGCTGGTGTGGCTACGGTTGTTCGCCCGCAGCCTGGGCGTGGCACCGAAGATCGTACCGGCCCCGCCGCAATGGCAAACCCTCCTCGCCACCCTGATGCACATGGCGCTGTACGCCTTGATGATCGGCATGCCCATCGCCGGCTGGCTGATCGTCAGCGCCGAGGGGCATTCGGTGATGTTCTACGGCATCGAGTTGCCGCCGCTGATTGCCGAGAACAAGGCGTTGGCCAAGGAAATTGAAAGCTGGCACGTGCTGTTCGGCAAGATCGGCTACTGGCTGATCGGGCTGCATGCGTTGGCCGGGTTGGCCCATCACTATGTGCTGCGAGACAACACTGCGTTGAGGATGATGCCCGGCAAGAGAGGGAACCTTCAGTAAGCCCACGGATTGAATGTGGCAGCTGGCTTGTGTGGGAGCTGGCTTGCCTGCGATAGCATCACCTCGGTGCCACTGATACACCGCGGTGTCTGCATCGCAGGCAAGCCAGCGCCTACATTAACCGGGTGCAACAGGGAAACCCCGGCGGCCCTGCAGGCCACCGGTGTGGACGAAGATCAGGCGGGTGCCGGGGGAAAATCTCCCGGCTTCAATCTGTAGTTTCAACGCCAATAACGCTTTGCCGGTATACAGCGGCTCCAGCGCCAGGCCACAGACTTGCTCGGTAGCGTCGATAAAGGCCAGCAACTCCGGATCAACCTTGGCAAAGCCGCCCCGGCTGGCCTCCAGCAATTCATAACCCTGCTGCACAAGCGCCTGCACCTGTTGCGCCACCCCGTGGTCGTCGGGCACCGCCAGGGCGCCATATACCGGATGCGCGCCCGCCTCCGCCAGCACCAATCCCGCCAATGTAGTACCGGTGCCTGCCGCCAGCCACCAACCGTGATAGTCCGTCCAGCCCAGGCCGTTTAATTGTGCCCGCGCCTGATTCACCAAAACCCCGCAACCCAACGCGCCCGCCAGGCCCCCGCCGCCTTCAGGTACCGGGTGCAGGTGCGGATACTGCTCGCGCCAGGGCAGCCAGAAGTCCGGCTCGTTGCGCGCGCGATAGCCGCCATACCCCAGCCAATGCAGTTGCATGCCGAAGGCCTTGAGGTCGAGCACCGTGGGAGTGTCTTGCGGATGGCCACGCAGCAAGCCAACGGTAGGAAAGCCGAAGCGTTTCCCGGCCGCCGCCAGTGCATGCAGGTGATTGGAGTAAGCGCCGCCCAGGCTGATGATCCCGCTGGCGCCCGCCGCCCGGCCTTGCGCCAGATGCTCGGTGAGCTTGAACCACTTGTTGCCGCTGATCAGCGGGTCGATGCGATCCAGGCGCAGTACGGCGACTTCCACCGGCCCCATCCAGTCCAGCTTCAGGGGTTCAAGGGGCGCGTGGGGAAGCCAGTCGAAAGGACCCATGAGGGCGGTTCTGCACAAGAAAAGGGGCGGTAGTCTACCACCGCCCCTTTTACGTGCTTACAGCTCGGCCGCCAGGCGCGAACCCTGGTTGATGGCGCGCTTGGCATCCAGCTCGGCCGCCACGTCCGCACCGCCGATCAGGTGCACGTTCTGCCCGGCCGCCACCAGGCCGTCCTGCAATTCCCGCAGCGGGTCCTGCCCGGCGCAGATCACGATGTTGTCCACCGCCAGCACCTTCGGTTCACCCTCGGCGCCGATGCGGATGTGCAGGCCCTCATCGTCGATCTTCAGGTACTCGACGCTGTTGAGCATCTGCACCTGTTTGTTCTTCAGACCGGTGCGATGAATCCAGCCGGTGGTCTTGCCCAGGCCGTCGCCGACCTTGGACGTCTTGCGCTGCAGCAGGAACACTTCACGCGCCGGCGCATGGCGCTCGGGCTTGATCCCGGCCACACCGCCGCGGGCTTCAAGGTGGGTGTCGATGCCCCATTCTTTCCAGAACGCCTCGCGGTCCAGGCTGGTGGACACGCCCTGGTGCACGAGGAATTCCGAGACGTCAAAACCGATACCGCCGGCACCGATCACCGCCACGCGATGACCCACCGGCTTACGCTCCAGGATCACGTCGAGGTAGCTCAATACCTTGGCGTTTTCCACACCGGGAATCGCCGGAATACGCGGCGCGATGCCGGTCGCGAGGATGATCTCGTCATAACCGCCCGCAACAAGCTGCTCAACGTCGACCCGGGTGTCCAGGCACAGTTCGACGTGAGTGGTCTGCAACTT
Source organism: Pseudomonas sp. P7758 (assembly GCF_013386485.1). NCBI lineage: Bacteria > Pseudomonadati > Pseudomonadota > Gammaproteobacteria > Pseudomonadales > Pseudomonadaceae > Pseudomonas > Pseudomonas sp. P7758. The sequence goes on from NZ_JACARS010000156.1 coordinate 31,125, forward strand.
GCGCTTGAAGTAGCGCAGGGTCTCGAAGAACTCTTCCTTGCCCGGCACACGCTTGGCGATGTTGAACTGGCCGCCGATCTCGCTGGCCGAATCGAACAGCGTCACCTGATGCCCACGCTCGGCGGCGACGGTGGCGGCCGCCAGGCCCGCAGGACCGGCACCGACCACGGCGATTTTCTTGATCTGCTTGACCGGCAGGTAGTTGAGCTCGGTCTCGTAGCACGCACGTGGGTTGACCAGGCAGGTGGTCAGCTTGCCGCCGAAGGTGTGGTCCAGGCAGGCCTGGTTGCAGCCGATGCAGGTGTTGATCTCATCGGCGCGGCCTTCGGCAGCCTTGTTGACGAAGTCCGGGTCGGCGAGGAATGGGCGAGCCATCGAGACCATGTCGGCATCGCCTTCGGCCAAAATCTGCTCGGCGATTTCCGGGGTGTTGATCCGGTTGGTGGTGATCAACGGAATCTGCACCGCACCGCGCAACTTCGCGGTGACCTTGCTGAACGCGCCACGCGGCACCTTGGTGGCGATGGTCGGGATCCGCGCTTCGTGCCAGCCGATGCCGGTGTTGATGATCGTTGCACCGGCCTGCTCGATGGCCTTGGCCAACTGCACGATCTCTTCCCAGGTGCTGCCGCCTTCCACTAGGTCGAGCATCGACAGGCGGAAGATGATGATGAAATTCGGGCCTACGGCTTCGCGCACCCGGCGCACGATTTCCACCGGCAGACGCATGCGGTTTTCGTAGCTGCCACCCCAACGGTCGGTGCGGTGGTTGGTGTGGGCGGCGAGGAACTGGTTGATGAAGTAGCCTTCCGAACCCATGATTTCCACGCCGTCGTACTCGGCGACCTGGGCCAGCACCGAGCAGGTGACGAAATCATTGATCTGTTTTTCGATGCCTTCTTCGTCCAGCTCTTTGGGCTTGAACGGGTTGATCGGCGCCTGGATTGCGCTCGGTGCCACCTGCTTCGGGCTGTAGGCATAACGCCCGGCGTGGAGGATCTGCATGCAGATCTTGCCGCCCGCCTCGTGCACCGCCCGGGTGACGATCTTGTGCTTCTGCGCTTCTTCGTCGGTGGTCAGCTTGGCCGCACCGCCATACACCCCACCTTCATCGTTGGGGCCAATGCCGCCGGTGACCATCAGGCCCACGCCGCCACGGGCACGTTCGGCAAAATAGGCCGCCATGCGCTCGAAGCCACCGGGTTTTTCTTCAAGGCCGGTGTGCATCGAGCCCATCAGGGTGCGGTTGCGCAGGGTGGTAAAACCCAGGTCCAACGGGGCCAGCAAGTGCGGGTAGGCAGCAGCGGTCATGGTACAGCTCCACAACGGATCATCACGGGACGTGGAGCGCTCGAATGGCACTCCATCGGTTTATGTCCCACAGACTAAGAGTCCGCCGGCTGGCGCTCAATGACCGTAAGTGACAACTTAATGATCAAAGTGCGCAGCAGAAAGCATGGCAGCGGTAATTTTCTCCTGTTTCTGCCCCTGCCCAATCATCCAGCGTTGAAACCCACGGCACTGCTGTTTGTGCAGGGTATTGGGGTGCCAACTCAGGTAGTACGGCGCCGCCAGCGGCACGGCGAACCGCCAGGGAATCACCAGCCGACCGGCGCGCAGGTCCCCGGCGATCATTGAGAACTGCGCCAGCACGATGCCTTGCCGGTCGATGGCCGCCTGGATCGCGGTAATCGATGATGAGTAATTGCGGCGGATCACGATGGGCTGGCCGGTTTGCCCTTCCAGCTCGCTGAACCATTGGGTCCACGAAGGCGGCGAATCGAATTTGGGCCGCGAGTCGATGCCGATCAGGCGGTAATCGAGCAAGTCCCGCGCGCACGCAACCCGTTCCAGCAACTGCGGTGAACAGGTGGGCACCACACAATCGCGGAACAGCGGCACGCTATGCCCGGCATGCTCGGGGTGCTCGCCATAACCGATGCGAAAGTCGGCACTTTCCTCCCCCGATGCATCATCGAGGGTGCTGTCGAGGTAGATGTCCAGGTCGGTTTCGTCCTGCCCCCACTCGTCGATCAGCGGCGACAGCCATTTGGTCATCAGCGAAGGCAGGCAACTGATATACAGGTTGTTGGGATTCTTCGCCCGCTCGGCCTCGGCCACCGCCAGCCTGAGTTCTTCGAACGCCGCGGTGCAGCGGGCGTGCAGGCGTTCGCCGACGCTGTTCAAGCGCAGGCGCTGGCCGTCCTTGAGCGTCAGCTTCATGCCCAGGGCATCTTCGAGCAGTTTCATTTGCTGGCTGACAGCGCCCACCGAGATCCCCAGGCGAATCGCCGCCTGGGACATACCGGCGCAGTGGCCCACCACTTCAAACACTTGCAACGCGCGCAACGGCGGTAAACGGCTCATGGGGGAATCTCGCGACTTCAGCAGTTTAGATTTTCTACTAAAAGTAACAGAAAACCTCATATTTTCTTCAGTCAGTGCAACCCGTAGAGTTAAACCACTTCCCACCCCATTGCGTTACGCCCTGCTGGAGTCGCTGATGAAAACCCTGCCTGAACAAATTACCCATGTCGTGTTAGGCGACAGAGAACCCAGCATCGAAGAGTTCGTGGCGATCGCCCGCTATTCGGCCACTGTTTCGTTTGCCGACAGTTACAAGAACCGGGTTAAAAAGTCCCGTGGGTTGATCGAGCGATTCCTCGATGAAAACCGTTTGGTGTACGGCGTGACCACCGGTTTTGGCGACAACGTGCGGCATGTGATCTCGCCGGAAAACGCCAAGGAACTGCAAGTCAACATCGTGCGTTCCCACGCTGTTTCCGTCGGCGAACCGCTGGTGCGTGAACAGGTGCGGGCGATCCAGTTGATGGTGTTGATCAGCCTGGGCAAAGGCTACTCCGGGGTGCGCCTGGAACTGCTGGAACTGATCGCCGGCCTGCTCAACCACGACGTGGTGCCCTTTGCGCCGGGCGAAGGCTCGGTGGGTTACCTCGCGGTAGAAGGCCACCTGGCCCTGGTGCTGCTCGGCGAAGGCCGCGCCAGCGTCAAGGGCGGTGCACTGGTGGATGGCGCAACCGCCCTGCAACAGGTCGGCCTGCAACCGACCGACCTGCAGTGCAAGGAAGGCCTGGCGATGTTGAACGGCACCACGTCGGTGACCGCCATCGCTACGCTGGCGCTGTACAACGCGATGCAGGCTGCCGACCTGGCGGACGTGGCGGCGGCCATGTCGCTGGAGGCGCTCAAGGGCACCATCCGCGCGTTCGACCCGCGCTACCACTCGATCAAGGCTCACCCCGCACAGGCCGCAACCGCCGCCAATATCAAGGCTATCCTGCACGACAGCCAGCTCATCGCAGACAACATCGATTACCGCCTGCAGGACGTCTACAGCCTGCGTGCCATCCCCCAAGTGCATGGTGCTTCCCGGCAGTTCATCAACTACGCGCGGGAAACCATCGAGCGAGAAATCAATTCTTCGGGCGACAACCCGGTGATTTTCCCGCTGGACGACGGTGACGGTATCGCGATTTCCGGCGCCAACTTCGACGGCACCTACATCGGGATTGCAGCCGACACACTGTGTGTGGCGCTGACCAACCTGGCGAAAATTTCCGAGCGCCGGACCGACCGCATGATCAACTCGCACTTCAGCGAAATGCCGGCCTTCCTGGTGCGCAACCCGGGCCTGAACAGCGGCTACATGATCGTCCAGTACACCGCCGCCGGGCTGTACGCCGAGATGAAAACCCTGTCGATGCCGTCGTCGATCGACAGCGTCTCGACCTGCGGCAACCAGGAAGACCCGGTCAGCCTGGCCTACAACGCGGTGATCAAGGCCTACAAAGTCTCGCAAAAACTCCAGTCGGTGGTGGCCATCGAAGTGCTGGTCGCGTGCCAGGCCCTGGATTTCCACGATGTGAACAAGGCATCGACCGCGACCAAGGCGGTCTATGACCTGGTGCGCAGTGAAGTGCCGGTGGCGGATAACGACCGCGCGTTTTACGCTGACATGGCCAGTGTGATTGACCAGGTGCGCAGCGGGAAAATCAACGACCTGGTGGCCCATCACCTGAACTGACAACCACGCCGTCAAACGGCCTGCCCTCCTTTTCGGACGGCGGGCCTTTGCCATTTTTGGCGCAGACAAAGCGATACCCGGGGACCTTGCCAATGCTTCAACCCAAAGACGTTCTACACCTGCTCGACACCTGCTCCATTGCCTATGAATACGTGGAACACAGCGCCGTGCGCACCTGCGAAGAAGCCGACAAACTGGACATCGGGATCAGCGGGCAGGCGGTCAAGAACATCTTCCTGTGCGATGCCAAAGGTTTGAATCCCACCCTGGTGGTGCTCAAGAGCGAGCAGCGCTTGGACCTGCGTGCACTCTCGCAAACCCTCGGCCTCAAGGGCCTGAGATTCGCCTCGCCGCGCCGCCTGATGGAAACCCTGGGCGTGGAGCCGGGAGCGGTGTCATTGCTGGGGTTGTGCAATGACGTGCAGCGCGCCACCCAGGTTGTGATCGCCGAAGAGGTGTGGAACGGCGACAGGATTCTCTGCCATCCGCTGGTGAATACCGCGACCCTGTCGATCGCAGTCCGCGATATGGCGCGACTGCTTGAGCACCTGGGATTCACGCCAATACTCACCGCGAACCCTGCCCCCACGCCTGACACCTGACAGCGCACGGGCGGGTGCAAAACGCTACCTATCGACCCAAAACAGGGCGAAAAAACCGCGCACATTTTCTAACCATGTTTAATTTCCTTGAAAATCAACAGGTTATTTATTTTTAAAAGCTGGCAAATATTTTGCAATGACATGTATGTACATGTGGAGTCATGTGCAGACTGGAGAGCGAATCGGCCAGTCCCCAAACCTGTATGCGTTCGAGAAAAAAGTCCTAAGCCCACATCAAAACATTGGTAGGAAATAGAAATGACCGCTAAAAAATCGAATTGGTTAGGCTCTGTTGCTGTAGCGACCCTAGTGATGGCAAGTGCTTCCGGACTGCAGGCAAAGGACTGGACGTCCGTGAACATCGCGACCGAGGGCGCGTACGAGCCCTGGAACCTGACATTGCCAGGCGGGAAGATCAGTGGTTTCGAGCCTGAGCTGATGGACTACCTGTGCGCCAAGATGAAGCTGCAGTGCAAGATCACCGTGCAGAACTGGGATGGCATGATTGCCAGTCTCAACGCAGGGAAGTTTGATGTGTTGATGGATGCGATCGTTATCACTGACGACCGTAAGCAGGTCATGGATTTTTCGATTCCCTACGCGCAGACGCCGGCCAACTTTGTCGCGCAGGATGCGGCGTTGCTGCCGGGTAAAACCGGGGCGGCGAATGCGATTACGCTGAGTGCTGATCCGAAGGCGATTCACGATGCGATCGAGCCGTTGCGTCAGGCGCTGAAGGGTAAAACCATCGGGATCGCTTCAGGCATCATTTACACCAAGTTCATTGATGAGAACTTCAAGGACGTGGCGACGATTCGTGAGTACAACACGTCGGCCGATGCGATTCTTGATCTGCAATCGGGCCGTATTGACGCGATTTTTGATGACGTTACGTTCCTTGATTCGATTATGTCCAAGCCTGAGAACAAGGGGCTGGCGTATACCGGGCCGCAGATCAAAGGCCCTATCTGGGGTGATGGCGAGGGCCTGGGTTTTCGCAAGAGCGATCCGGAGTTGAAGGCCAAGTTTGATGCGGCGTTGAAAGAAGCGATTGCTGATGGGACTGTTAAGAAACTCAGCGAAAAATGGTTCAAGGTGGATTTGACGCCTAAGTCCTGAGGCGTTCCTGGTTGGGGTGGGGGCATATCCGTTATTTGGGTGATGGCTGAGATTGGTTCCGCTCTTACAGCGGCTCACTTTTGAAA